>JAUXST010000041.1 GCA_030679805.1 Reyranella sp.
CGCTGCTGCCGTTACAGATGTTCGGCTGGCGGCCGCCGCTGCTCAGCGATCCGCCGGAGATCGGCCAACACAACGACGAGGTGATGGCCGAGATCGGCTACGACGCGGCCGGCATCGCCGCCCTCAAGGCGGCGGGAGTCCTGGGGCCGAAGTAGGGGGCCGACGCGGGCTCCGCGATACAGACGACACAATTTCATCAGCCTGCAATACGGCGATGATACCCACGGCCGGTAAACAGGGGTAACCGGCAAGGGCAGTCCCGCCCCGCCGCCGTGAGCCTCCGGGGATTAGCCATGTTCCAGATCGTCGGTTCCGTCCTCGCCCTGGCCACGGTTGCCGCCATCCTCGCTGCCGCTCCCGTCTATGGCCTCGTTTTCGCCCTCGCGACTCTCGGCTGGGTCGTCAAGGCGAAGCCCGCCCGGACTTCCGCGATCGAGTACGACACCCCGCAAGGTGGTGTCGTCGTCTTCCTCGGCCAGTTCCGCTGATCCTCCGCTCCCGATTCCGGTCGAGCTACTTCCTCCGTCCAAAAATCCCTATCCGTCGATTTCGACTCGCGCCCGTTGCACCTCGACGGCGAGCGGCCCGAGGCTGTCCTGGCAGGCCGCGCGATCGCCCGCCTTGGCGGTCCGTTCCAGCGCTTCCGCGGCGTCGCCCAGCGCGCGGGCGCCGACCGCCAGCGCGCTGCCTTTCAAGCGGTGCGCGGCAGCGGCGAGGGCGGGCAGGTCGCCTGCCGTCATTGCCGCCTCGATGTCGCGGCGTGAATCGATCGCGGTGGCAGCGAACTTGCGCAGCAGATCGCGGCGTGCGACCTCGTCGTCGGCGATCCACGGGTCGAGCACGCTGCGGTCGATCGCCGGCCGGGCGCCGGTCTCGCCGCGCAGCCAGCGCTGCAGGGTCGCGCGCAGGCGGGCAAGGCTCACCGGCTTGGAAAGATAGCCGTCCATGCCGGCGGCACGACAGCGCTCGTCCTCGCCCGCAAGGGCGTTGGCGGTGACCGCGACGATCGGCGTGTGCGGCCGGCCCGCGGCGGTCTCGAGCCGGCGGATCTCGGCGGTCATCTCGAAGCCGTCCATCTGCGGCATGTGGATGTCAGCGAAGACGATGTCGTAGGCGCCGCCGAGCCACGCCTGCAGCCCGGCGAGGCCATCGACCGCCGAGTCCGAGGAGACGCCCAGCGCGCGGAGCTGGCGGACCAGCACATCGCGGTTGGTCGGATGGTCGTCGACCACGAGCACTCTGGTCCTCGCAAGGCTCGTCGACGGGACTATGTCGGAGGTGTCGACGGGAGGCCGCTCGACGAGGGGCAGGTCGGCCAGCGGTGAATTCGCCGGCGCCGCCATCAGGGTGAGCGTCGCGGCAAAGGTCGAGCCGCCGCCGGGCGAGCTTTCTGCCGTGACGTCGCCACCCATGAGCTGGGCGAGCCGCCGCACGATCGACAGGCCAAGCCCGGTGCCGCCGAAGCGACGCGTCGTCGAACTGTCGGCCTGGGAGAAGGGCAGGAACAGCCGGGCCCGCTGGGCCTCGTTCATGCCGATGCCGGTGTCGCTCACCGACAGCACGACGCGCGTGCCACCCTCGCCCAGCGGCTCGGTGCGGGCGCGGATCATGGCGCCGCCGCGATCGGTGAATTTGAGGGCGTTGCCCAGCAGGTTGAACAGGATCTGGCGAACGCGGGTGGGATCGCCGACCAGAGCGTCGGTCGATCCGGGCGCCACGGCGGCCACCAGCGACAGGCCCTTGCGCTCGGCCTGCGGCCGGAAGGTGGCGATCGCGCCCTCGACCAGGCCGGTCAGCGAGAACGGTGTTTCTTCAAGTTCGAGCGCGCCCGCCTCGATCTTGGAGAAGTCGAGCAGGTCGTCGATGATGCGCAGCAGCGCCTGCGCCGACTCGCGCATCGTGGCCACCGTGCGCGCCTGCGCCTCGTCCACGCCTTCGGCTTCCAGCACCTCCATCATGCCGAGTACGCCGTTCATCGGCGTCCTGATCTCGTGGCTCATGGTGGCGAGGAAGGTCGACTTGGCCTGGTTGGCGGCCTCCGCCTCCGCACGGGCCCGCTCGAGTTCGGCCTCGCGGACCTTCAGGTCGGTAATGTCGCTGTACACGCCGGCGAGGCCGCCTTCCGCCGTCCGGCGCTCGCCGATCAATACCCACCGGCCGGTGGAGAGCAGGCTCTCGATCGGCATGCCGGGGGTGCGTCGCGCCGCCAATCGCCATTCGAGCCAGTCTTCGAAGTTGCGATCGCCGAGGGGCACCAGCCCCCGCTGGGCGGCCGCTTCGAGCATGTCGCGGACATGCACGCCCGGTTTGGTGACATCGGTGATCGCCGGGTAGTACTCGAGGAAGCGACGGTTGCAGAGCACCAGCCGGTCGTCGGCATCGAACAGCACGAAGCCGTGCGGCATCGATTCGATGGCGTCGGTCAGGCGCTGCATGGTGCGGTCCGCCTGGTCGCGCGCCGCCGTGAGCTGAAGTTCCTGTTCGACGATTTCAGTGAGGTCGCGATGGAGAGTGAGCACGCGTCCGCCCGGCAGCGGGCGATAGGTCACCTCGACGGTGCGGCCGGTGACGGTACGACGACGCTCCGCCGGCTGGCCGGGTGCGTCGAAGCGGGCGACGCGGCTCGCGATCCAGCCTTCGAGACCGCCCGGCAGCGCTTCGACCGGGCCGTAGTCTCCGCGGTTGGCCCTGTATCGGATAATGTCGGCGAAGGTCGGCCGCGTCTTCAGCAGCTCGTCCGGCATGTCGTGCAGACGCGCCATCGCCTTGTTCTGGTAGAGCCAGCGCCCGTCGCCCTCGTAGAGCAGCGCGCCGTCGCTCATGTTGTCGAGCACGGTACGCATCGTGTCCTCGGCGACGGCGACGTCGCGGTGCGCCTGATCGAGCGTCTGCGACAGGTCTGATGCGGCGAGATCGCGCGCGATCTGCTCGCGCACGCGACGGCGCTCGACATGGGCGAACATGTTGATGATGACGAAGAAGCCGACCACGATGGCGGCAAGTCCAAGGGCGCTGCGGCTGCCGTCACCCAGCACCAGCACGCCGCCGACCGGCAGCAGCAGCGAAGCGGCCGACAGCAGGAAGGTCCGGCCGTCGAGGCCGCGCGACGGCGTCCAGCCGACGATCAGGCAGAGGGCGAAGGTCCAGAGCATGCGCTCCTGGTCGGCCGGCAGCGTGGCGAAGAAGCCGCCCATCAAGCCGTTGGCGAACGACGTCGGCACCGCCGTCACGGTATAGAGCCAGCGCCAGCCGGAGAGGCCGAAGGCGCCGGGATTGCGCTTGTGCACGACCTGCACGCGCCACGATCCCCAGACCGAGACCAGGTAGACGATCGCCGGGATGACGAACATCCAAAGCGGCGCAGTCCCGGCATAGAGCGCTGCGGCTGCCCCCATGAAGATGGGCAGCGCGATCAGCTTGGGCAGGGTCGGAACCGAGACCAGCCGGTCGGTGACGGCCCGCTCGATCCGTTTCGGGTCGATCCTGTCGATATCCACCTGGTTCATGGGGTTCATGCTGGATTTCCGACGTATCGCCCGTGTGTCGCTGGTCCGGTGCTTTGTATCGTTGAAGTCGCGGCCGGGGCGGCCACGATACACGGGCGACACGAAGCTGTACCGCCGGAGGAGCCGGATGCCGATCGGCTTTGCCGCGTGCCGGCGTGTGCTAGGCTGGTGGTGGGGGAGAGATGGACAAGCGTCAGCATATTGTCGTCGTCGAGGATGAACCGGCCCAGCGCCAGCTCCTGCTCGATTATCTGACCAAGCAGGGTTTTCGCGTCACCGGCTTCGAATCGGGCATAGGCTTGCGCCGGATGGTCGAGCGCGAGCTGCCGGCGCTGGTGCTGCTCGATGTCGGCCTGCCCGGCGAGGACGGCTTCGCCATTGCCCGCTGGCTGCGTGAGAAAAGCGGTAAGGTCTGCATCATCATGGTGACGGCAGCGGGCGATACGGTCGACCGCGTGGTCGGCCTCGAAACGGGCGCCGACGACTACATTCCCAAGCCGTTCGACCCGCGCGAGCTGCTGGCCCGCATCAAGAGCGTGCTGCGCCGCGCCGGCGGGGCGGTGAGCACCACCGCGGGTCCGCGCGTGCGCATGGGCCGGCGCGTGCTTGATCTCGACAAGCGCGTGCTGGTCGATGCCGACGGCGCCGAGGAGACGCTGGCGGCCAGCGAGTTCGACCTGCTCAAGCTCTTTGCCGAGAACCCCAACCGTCCGCTGGCGCGCGACTGGCTGCTCGAAACGGTGGGCCATCGCGAGATGGAGGTGTTCGACCGCGCCATCGATCTCCGGATCACCCGGCTCCGGCGCAAGATCGAGAAGGACGCCGCCCATCCCGAGGCGATCCGCACCGTGCGGGGCGTCGGCTACATGTTCGTGCCGCCCAAGGATTGAGGAGCGGCGATCGTCCAGCGGAGGTCGCGATGAAGATACGGCGGGTCGTCACCGGACACGACAAGGACGGCAAGGCCGTCGTCGCGATCGACGAGGTGTCGCGCGACGTCGTCTCGTTTCGGCCGGGTGCCACCATCACGAACGTCTGGTCGACGGCAGGCTTCCCGGTCGACAACACCGGCGCGGCGGACGCTGGCGTAGCGGATGGGGCCAAGGAGATCACCGGCACGACGCGCGACGACGGCACCGTCTTCCGAGTCATCGAATACGCGCCCGGCGTCGCGCCGCGCAATCACCGCACGAATTCGATCGACTACGCGGTGGTCCTGTCCGGCGAGATCGACATGGAAATGGATGGCCAGGTCGTGACGCTTCGGGCGGGCGATGTGCTCGTCCAGCGCGGCACGATCCACGACTGGATCAACCGCTCGGACAAGCCGTGCGTGATCGCCTTTGTCCTGATCGACGCTCGGCCGGTCGAACTGGGTGGGAAGACGCTGTCGGCGCGCGGTTAGTCAGGAGGGGGTGGGCTCCGGACAGGCAAGGGCCAAGGGATCGTGTCGGTTTAGGAGAACATTGCTAGAACTTGTGTCAATAAGGTAAGTTAAATCAGAAGGTTAATTCCCTACTTGCCGACTGGAACAAAATAGGTACATTGGCGTTCTACCCGCTGCGGACTTATCCGCATTGCCGCTCCTGACAGGGGCGTGGGATACGAGGAGAGAGCCAATGTCGGCGATGCTGAAAGTGGTCGAAAAAGAAGGCATGGAAAGCAAGAACAAGGCGCTGGACGCAGCGCTCGCCCAGATCGAGCGCGCCTTCGGCAAGGGCT
>JAUXST010000042.1 GCA_030679805.1 Reyranella sp.
TGCCCTTGATGTCGGCCGGTCCCTTGACCTTGGCGGCGACGTCCTTGCGCAGGCCGATGGCGAGCTGCATGCCGCGGCCGATCAGGGCGAAGCCCACGATCGGCTGGCCGCGCTGCTGCATGCGGATCGTGTGCTCGTAGGCGCCGGCCACCACGTCGGCGCTGCCGCCCATCAGGGCCTGCAGCGACTTGGCGCCGCCCTGGAAATCGTTGATCTCGACGTCGAGCCCGGCTTCCTTGAAGAAACCCTTCCGCTCCGCGATCGTGAGCGACAGGTAATAGAGGGCGGACTTGCCGCCGACCGCCAGGACGACCTTCGTCTTCTCGGGCTTGCCTTGGGCGCGTGCGACGTAGGGAGCGGCCACCAGCATCGGGATCGCTGCCAATATCGTCCGGCGCCGCATTTGCAGCTTGGTCATCGTTTCCTCCGGTTTTCGTTCAGCTGATCTGAGATTGCCGCATGCTCCCGGCATGGGCAACCGAGCCTCAGTCGGTGGGACACTGGTTCACGTCGCCACACCCTTCCCATTTGCCGGACAAACCCTTGATCCGGCTCGCTTAATCACTGTCTTCGAGGCCGGGGCGTGGGACACGGAATGACGAATTTAACGTCGTCGCAGCCCGTCCGAAGATCCAGGGCTTGCCGCGCGGCCATGTTCCGTCCTCATGCCCCTCCACGCCATCGGCGACAGGAATATCACAAGGATAGGATACGTCAATAGGCCTATTTATCGAAGGTCCGTTCCGTCCACCACGGGAAGTAGGACGGCATGCCGTCGCTTACCTTCATGGGGAATTTCGCCGGCCGCTTCTCGAGGAACGCCGTCACGCCCTCCTTCACGTCGGCCGACTTGCCGCGGGCGTAGATGCCCTTGGAATCGACCTTGTGCGCCTCCATCGGATGGTCGGCGCCCAGCATCTTCCAGATCATGTGGCGATTGAGCGCCACCGCGACCGGCGCGGTGTTGTCGGCGATCTCGCGCGCCAGCGCCCTCGCCGCCGTCAGCAGGTCTTCCGGCGCGTGGAGCGATCGGA
>JAUXST010000044.1 GCA_030679805.1 Reyranella sp.
TCGTCGTGGACGCTCTCCGCCGGCTCGTTCTGGGCAGCGCGCGCCAATCTGCTGGCCGGCAATCCGCAGAAATTCGCGCCCTACCTCAAGCGCGCGGCGCTTCACGGCACGACATTCTACGGTCTGGTCGCGCAGAAGGCGCTCGGCATGACGATCGCGCCCGACTGGAAGGTGCCTGAGCTCGACCGCCGCCGGTCGGACCTGTTGCGCGGTGATCGCGCCGGCAAGCGGGCACTCGCCCTGCTGCAGCTTGGCGCCAACACGGCGGCTGAGCGCGAGCTCTATGCCGGCTCGATCGACGCCGATCCGCAGCTGGTCGAGGCCGTGCTGGGGCTCGCCAGCAAGGCTTCCCTGCCGGCCCTGTCGGTCCGTGTCGGCAATGCCAATTGGGACCAGCGCCACAAGATCGCGGGCTATGAAGGCGCCATGTATCCGATCCCGCCGTGGGAGCCCGCGGGCGGCTTCACCGTCGACCGCGCGCTGGTCTACGGCTTCATGCGCCAGGAATCGGCGTTCAATCCCAAGGCCCGCTCGGTCGTGGGCGCCATGGGCCTGATGCAGCTGATGCCCGGCACCGCGCGGGTCGTGTCTACGCGCTATGCGCCGGAGCAGGCCGGCGCCAATCCCTACGATCCGTCGACCAGCATGGCGCTGGGCCAAGCCTATATCTCGGTGCTGCTGGGCGGCGTCGACGACAACCTCGTGCGCACCGCTGCCGGCTACAACGGCGGGCCGGGCAACGTGATGAAGTGGGACGGCTCGCTCAATGCCGGCCAGGATCCGCTGCTCTACATCGCCTCGATCCCGCTCCACGAGACGCGCGACTTCGTGCAGCGCGTGCTGGCGAACTACTGGCTCTACCAGGTTCGTCTCGGCCAGCCGACACCGTCGCTCGACCAGATCGCGGCCCACGAATGGCCGCGCTACACGGCCCAGGATACAGCCCAAGGCACGAGGCGCTAAATCATGCTGCCGCTGTCGGGTGTAAGGGTCGTCGAATTCTGCCAGGTCCTGGCTGGGCCCTACTGCGGCATGCTTCTGGCCGACATGGGCGCCGAGGTGATCAAG
>JAUXST010000045.1 GCA_030679805.1 Reyranella sp.
GCCGACGCCGCCTGAGCGGCATCGGCGGCACCGCTCGTCAGTCGCCTCGACGCGCCGCCTCGATGCGGGCGACGTCGATCTTCGTCATCTCCATCATGGCCTCGAAGGCGCGCTTCGCCTCCTCGCCACCGGCGGCCATTGCCTCGGTCAGCACGCGAGGCGTGATCTGCCACGACAGGCCCCATCGGTCCTTGCACCAGCCGCAGGCGCTCTCCTGGCCGCCATTGCCGACGATGGCGTTCCAGTAGCGGTCGGTCTCTGCCTGGTCGTCGGTGGCGATCTGGAACGAGAATGCCTCGGTCTGCTTGAACATCGGGCCGCCGTTGAGGCAGAGGCAGGGGATGCCGCAGACCGTGAACTGCACGGTCAGCACGTCGCCCTTCTTGCCCGACGGATAGTCGCTCGGCGCACGGTGGACCGCCGTCACCTCGCTGTCGGGAAAGGTCGCGGCGTAGAAGCGGGCCGCGTCCTCGGCGTCCTTGTCGAACCAGAGGCAGATCGTGTTCTTCGCGACGGTCATTGCGAACCCTCAGACGTCCAGGATCGGCGCGAAGCCGCCATAGATCATGCGCTTGCCGTCGAACGGCATCTGCTGGTCCTTCATGCGCTGATCCTCCATCATCTTCTTCCAGCCCTCGTCGCGGACCTCCTTGGAGGGCCATTCGACCCACGAGTAGACGATCTTCTCGTCGGGCGTGGCCTTCACCGCCCCCTTGTAGTCGGTGACCTTCCCGTCGGGCACATTGTCGCCCCAGGTCTCGACGACGCGCACGGCGCCGTAATCCGTGAACACCGACGCGGCCGTCTTCGCCATGTCGAGATAGGCCTGCTTGTTGCCGGCCGGTACGGCGGCGAGGAAGCCGTCGACGTAGCCGGTCTTGCCGCCCTTCGCGCCGGCCTCATCGAGGATCGGCGTGAAGCCGGCGACGATCATGCGCTGGCCGTCGAAGGGCATGTCCATCTCATGCATGCGCGGATCGTTCATGACCTTCCGGTGCGCTTCCTCCGCGACCTCCTTGCTGGGATATTCGATCCACGAGAAGACCACGACTTCGTCGGGCTTGGCCTTCACGGCGCCCTTGAAGTCGGTGAGCTTGCCGTCGGGCACGTCGTCGCCCCAGGCCTCGACCTGGCGGGTGGCGCCGAATTCCCTGGCGATCGGCGAGAAAGCGGCGGCGGCATTACGATAGGCCTCCTTCTTGTCGGCCGGCACCGGCAAAACTAATCCCTGCACGTAGGCCATCGGT
>JAUXST010000049.1 GCA_030679805.1 Reyranella sp.
CGTTCGGCGAACGGTTCCGGTCCGCCGAAATCGGCGCGCACCACCTCGAAGGCCGCTTCGAGGTAGGGCGTGCGGGCCTCGACGATGGCGGCACGGGTGTCGATGTCGAGCTCAGGATAGCGGCCGATGTGGCCCGTCCACAGTTCGTTGGTGCGGAGATAATCCTCCATCACGGCATCCCACGGCACGCCCAGCAGCGTGAGCAGCAATGCCGAGGCGAAGCCCGTGCGGTCCTTGCCGGCGGTGCAATGGAACACCAGCGGCCGGTGCGTGCCGTCGCTCAGGGTCGTGAACAGGGTGCGGAAGCCCGGCGCGCAGCGGCGCGGATAGTCGCGGTAGTGGTCGGTCAGGAAACCCATCATCACATGAGGCGTGGCGCTGCCGTCGGCGACGGCACCCCTGATCTTCTCGCCGACGCCGGGCTCGATATGCGCGCCGACGACGCGGCAGGCGAGGCCCTCGATGGCGTGGGGCGTTTCGGCCGCCTCATTGACGCCGCGCAGGTCGACGATGGTGCGCACGCCCAGCCGGCCGAGGGCGGCGCGATCGTCGTCGGTCAGGTTGCCGAGATGGGCGGAGCGGAAGACCGCGCCGGCACGCACGATGCGGCCGTCGCCGGTGCGATAGCCGCCGAGGTCGCGGAAATTGGAGCCGCCCTGGAGCGGCACGACATGAGGAATGGTCTGGGACTGCATGCGAAAGATTCTATCACGTCCGGTGCCCGCAGTTCATCTCGGACAATGGTCAGAATTTTTGCGACAGCGTTACAAAGAAGGCCCTGCGCATTCCGTATTGCGGGGCACCGACGCCTACGCCGGTGCCGTCGCGCAATTGGTAGATGCTGTCGGCCAAATTGATGACGTCGAAACGAACCTGCGTGCCTTTGCCGACGCTGGTCGGCACCTTCTGGGTAAGCGACAGATTGACAGTGGCATAGGCCGGCAAAGAGGTGTCGTTGGGTGTCACGATGCTGGTGCGCAGTCCGGTGCCGAACAGCACGTCCGCCGATAGGCGCGTGGCCCAGTCGCTGTCCTGGTTGAAGACGTAGGCTGCCCCGGCCGAACCGGTCCAGCTTTGGTTGTGGTCGGTGAATATCCAGTTGTTGGCGATATAGTCGAGTTCGGCCTGCTCGAAGTTGAACTGCGCCGAGTTGATGTTGGTGGCAGAGGTGCGAGTCCAGGCGAGGTTGGCGTAGACCGACCATGGACCCTTGTCGTAGTTCGTGAAGAGTTCCCATCCGGCAACCTGCGCATAGGCGTAGTTGAAAGAAGCCAGAGTAATCGGGGCTCCGAATTGGCCCTTGTCGAGATAGTTCTGGGCGAATTTGTAGTAGCCGGCGAAACCCACCGTGAAGCCGTCGAGCGGCTTCACCGTCAGGCCGACGTCGAAATTGTCCGAACGCTCGGCTTTCACAGGGGAGTTCAGGGCCACTTCGGGTGCTGCCGTCGTCCCTGACAGCACTGCAATCGAGTTGGGATTTACCTGGTTGAGCGGTGCCGGCACGAAGTATCGTGCATAGCCGGCGCGCAATGTGACCTTCGGATCGGGCTCCCACACGACATTGACGCGGGGGCTGAGCTGATTTTCCGACGTGACACCGGAAATGGCGTCGAAGCGAGCGCCGAAGTTCACCGTCACGTTCGGCACGACCTTCCATTCATCCTGAAGGTAGACGCTGTAGGTCCAACCGACGAGGTCAGAACCCTGGGCAAAGCCGACGGTCTGGCCGGAGGGGATGGTCGCAGTCGGGTCACTCGGGTCGGGGATCAGCGTTATGGCGTTGGCATTGGTCAGGCTGGTGACGCGTTCCCTCTGGACCAGGAAGCCGCCGCGCAGCGTATGGGCGCTGGCGGCCTTCCAGCTCGCATCGCCCTGCACGCCCGCGGCGATGCTCGTGCGGTTGGCATAGGGCTGGATGCCGTTGTAGAGCAGGTCGCCGATGACGTCGGGCTGGTAGGCCAGATTGGAGTACCTGGCGAACCCCGACAATTGCATGTTGAAGTTCTGGTAGCTCTTCTGCAGCGAGGCGATGCCGAAGTAGGTGTCCTCCCATTGCCGCTGGTCGAGGATCGAACTGTTCCAGTCGGATATGTTGTTCACAGTGAAGGCCGGTGTCTGGCCGGGGACGTTGGGAATCTGGTAGCGCGCGCTTGCGCCACCGCCGATGAAGCTCAATCGCGTATTGTCGTCGATGATGCCGGTGACTTTCGCCAGCGCGTACCATTGGGCCGTATCGTCGTGGAGCGGGGTGTAGGAGGATGTCGGATTTTCGACGCCAATGCCGTTGCTCACGTACTGGCCGACGGCGAAATAGTCGATTGAGCCGGAGCGGCCGCCATATTGAAGGGCCGGCTGGATCCAGTTGTAGGAGCCGCCCATCACCGAGGCCTCTGCGCCGGGGTTCGTCGAGCCGGATTTCACGCCGATGTCCACCACGCCCGCGGTCCGCAGACCGTACTGGGCCGGCAGCGAGCCGGTGAGGAGCGATATCTCGTTGGCGAAGCGCGGCGACAGGACGCTGCTGAACAGCGAAAGGCCCTCGGGGAGTTGGACGCCGTCCAGCCTGTACTGCAGGCTGCCGTGGTCGCCGCGCACATGGATCTGGCCGAAGCCGTCCTGTACCACGCCGGGTGCCCGCAATAGCACCTGGTTGAGCGGTGCGTTCTCGCCTTGAGGCGTATTCTCGATGGCCGTCTTGCTGAAATCGTAACGTGTGGCCCCGAGGCTCGGCTGGATGGCGCTGCGTTCGCGATCCAGGCGCTTGGCAGTGACGACGACTTCGAGCGTCGTTTCGTCCGGCTTGGCCTCCTCCGGCTTGCTCTGGGCCGCCGCCGGCCCCGCCGCGGCAAGGATGGCCCCTAAAGCCAAGAGCGATCCACCTAGTCCTCGTTGCATTGCTCCCCCTTGTCGCCCGGCATTCGGCTGCGTAATCTGTCTTCTGGAATGTTATATTATAACATCAACTTAAATCAAGCAGATCGACCCGTCCTGCTCGCGCCCGTCTCGAGACGGAGGTTCAGTGCGGCGGCTGCAGGATCGCTTGGCTTGCATGCCTTGGCGGTTGCCGCGGTGCTTACGGGCCTGTCGGCGCACCGGCTTCCCCTCGACGCGGGTGCGGCAATCACTGTCTATGTTGAGTCCGACGCGCGCCCGGTGGCGAGGGCGGGCGAGAATCCTTCGGAGGCGGTCCCGGCATCCGAGCTTGAGCCGGTCGCGACCGCCGAACCGTCCCCCGAACCGCGCCCCATCGAG
>JAUXST010000056.1 GCA_030679805.1 Reyranella sp.
GGCACGTCTGGGACGACGGCGCCAAGAAACCGATCCTGCTGCTGTTTCACGGCGGCTCGGGCTCCTGGATCCACTGGATCCGGAATGTAAAACCGCTCAGCCAGCATTTCACGATATATGCCGCCGACATGCCGGGCCTGGGCGACAGCGACCCGCCCGACGACGTGCGCGACGTCTGGTCGGTCACGCACTGCGTCGAACACGCGATGAAGGAGCTGCTGCCCAAGGACAAACAATTCGCCCTCACCGGCTTCTCCTTCGGCGGCATGGTGGGCGGCCACATCGCCACGCTCTTCCCGGAGCAACTGCGCAAGATCGCCTTCGTGGGCGCCGGTGGCCTGAAAGCCACACGCAAGCCCGGCCCCAAGCTGCGCAAGCTCTTGGCCGACATGCCGGCCGAGACCCTGGCGGCCGAAGCGCGCCGGAATCTCGAAATCCTGATGCTGCACGATCCGAAAAACGTCGATGGCGTGGCCATCCACATGCAGATCCTGAACACCACGCGGGCCAAGACCCGCAGCAGGGACATGGGCATCGCCGGCAAGCTCAGCGAAGTCCTGCCGCGCGTGAAAACACCATTCACCGGCATCTGGGGCGAGTTCGATTCCACCACGTATCCTCACATTCAGGAGCGCATCGATCTTTTCCGCGCGCTCCAGCCAAATTTCGAAATGAACGTCATCCCCGGCGCCGGCCACTGGGTTGCCTACGAGGCCGCCGAGGCCTTCAATGAGAGGCTGATAAAAATCCTGTCGCCTTGAGGGAGGGGACAATGTCCAACCTGCTCTGCGTCGGCACCGCCGGCATGTCCGTCTGGTTCAGCCGCGACAATGGCGAGAGCTGGATCCGACCCTACATCGAATCGGGCCTCTATCTCGAGGCGCGGGTCTGGGCGCTCTCCGCGCACCCGCAACGCCCCGGCGAAGTCCTCGCGGGAACGGACTCCGGCCTCTACCGCTGGAACGAGGGCGACCAGAAATGGAAGCACCTGCCGTCGGTGCTCGACGACTACGACATCTGGTCGATGGCGCAGGCGCCGGACGATCCCGACACCATCGTGGTGGGCACCCAGCCCGCCAACATCTTCATCTCGACCGACGGCGGCAAAAGTTTTAGCCCGACCAAGGGCTCGTTCGCCGACGCCTGCATCTTCGTCGGCAAGCCGCGCGTGACGCAGATCCTGTTCGACCCGATCGACCGCGACACGCTGTGGGCCGGCGTCGAGATCGACGGCGTGCACCGCTCGACCGACCGCGGCCGCACCTGGAAGAAGGTGGGCCAGGGCATCAACTCCGAGGACATCCACGGCGTTGCGGTCGTCAAGGAAGATGGCGTGAAAAACGGCGGCAAACTGGTCTATGCCACCACCAACCGCGGCCTGAACGTGAGCCGAGACAACGGCGAGACTTTCAGCTTCCAGGAACTCGACTCGCCCTGGCAATACACCCGCACGATCGTGCCGCGCGCCGACGGCGACCAGACGGTGTTCCTGACCAACGGCAACGGCCCGCCGGGGTCGACCGGGCGCCTGCTGCGCAGCCGCGACTACGGCGCCACGTTCGAGGACGCCAAGCTCCCCGGCACGCTCAACTCGACGCCGTGGACAGTGGCCACGCACCCGTCCGATCCCAAGCTGATCTTCGTCTGCAGCAACCTCGGGCAATCGTTCCGCTCGACCGACGGCGGCGAGAGCTGGACCAAGCTCGCGCGCGAGTTCGGCGAGGTGCGCAGCACGATCTGGCAGAGCCTCTGACCAGGGCGGCGTTGCACGGGGATTTTTCAGACACGAGATGTCCGGAACCTGTCTGTCCGGAAATTCGCAGATCGCCACCCCGCCTGAACCGAACGGTTCTTTTCGACTCCGGCCCGAATCGCGGACCTGTCTGAAAATTCCAGCAGGCGCGCAACGTCCGCCATAACCTCACGTTGACCGGCATGTGGTTTAGGCTGCCAATCCTGGCGGTGCTGTCGGGCGCTGGCCTCGTTTGCGGCTGCGCGGGCGCCACATACCCAATCCCGATGCCCCCGCTCACCCCCAGCCAGCTCAATCTCGCGCAGCAGGAAGTGCAGGCCCAGAAGAGCGAAGGCCCGCCCTTTCGCAACCACGTGACCGACGAAGAGGCGACGACTGTCCTGCGGAGCGCGATCGAGCGTATCGGCCCCGCCGCCACCCAGCTTTGCCGCGAGATGGCCGTCGGCGACTGCCGCTGGACGGTCAGCGGCTCCAGCGACCGATCCTTGAACACCGCGGTCGGCCCCAACGGATTGATCGTGATCAACCGCGGCATCATGGAATACGCCGCGAACGAAGAAGAAGTGGCGGTCGTGGTGGCGTACGGGTTCGCGCATCACGCCGCGAACCACTTCGCCGCCCGCCGGCGAACCCAGATGGCCGGATCGCTCCTGGGAACCATCGTCGTGACGGCGGTCAGCATCGTCGTTCCACCGCTCGGCATGGCGACCAGCCTGATCCAGACCGCCGTGGAATCCGGCATGAACCTCGCCAGCGGGGCGGTCGTTGCCTCCTACACCAAGGACCAGGAGCGGGAGTCGACCTGGCTGGCGGCCCTGATCCTGTACCGGGCCGGCGTCGATCCCGACAAGGCGCGCGGCATGCTCGTGACGATGGCGCGGGTCGCGGGCGACAAGGACACCGGGATGATGAACACGCAGCTTTCGGGGTCGGAGCGACTGGCGGCGTGGGACGAAGCGGTCCGCCAGATCCGGGCGTCGAACGGCCAACTGCCACGGCGCAATTAACCGCCGCCGGCCATCTGAAGCGGGCGAGGTTCGCAGCACGATATGGCAGGCGCTCGCCTGACCGCCGTTGTTCGCGACACGCGGGCTTTCTGCTAAGCTCGGTCCATGCAAGGAAGTGACCAGAGCGCAGCGACAGAGCCGCCCCCGCGGCCCCGCCGCATCGATGGTCGACGCCAGCGAACCCTGCGGACCAGACAGGCAATCGTCGAGGCATTCCTCAGCCTGTTGCGCGAAAATCCTCAGATGCCGACGGGCGCGCAGATCGCCGAGCGTACCGGCTGCTCGTTACGGTTGATTTTCGAACGTTTTGCCGACCTGGACCAGCTGGGCCTTGCCGCAATCGACCATATTATCGGCCTCGGCCTGTCGACGCCCGTAGGCGACAGGGCAGCGGGCGATCGGCAGTCGCGGCTGAAGTTCCAGGTCGAGACGCGTGCCCGGATCTGCGAAACCTGGTTGCCGCTGTGGCGTGTCGTGGTGCGTCATCAGGACGATGGGGACGCAGTGAAGGCCCGTATCCAGATGGTGCGGGAAGCCGTTCTGGCCCGACTGAGGTTGATGTATCGGCCGGAGCTTTCCGTCCTTTCGGAGACCGAACGTGCCCACATGTTGATGGCCCTCGAATCCCTGACCGACTTCGAGGCCTGGGGACGGATGCGCGGGCAATATGGGTTGTCGTTCGAAGCCGCCTGCGACGTGTGGATCAACATGATCGACCGGCTCCTGCCGCCGACGCCCGCGGCCTCCCAGGATTTGGTCGTCAGTGCGTCGTGATCGTCCGCTGACCTGAATCGACCTTCCTGGAAGGAGACCGCCCGATGACACACCACCCCACGAGTATCAGCCACCGGCGCTACGTCAGCTACATCGACAAGAGCCGCAACTACTACGCAGCCTCCGGCTACGAACGGCCGTATCGGTGGGCGCGCTTCGCCGACGTGCCTTTTGCGCGGCTGGAAAAGCCGCTGTCGCAATGCCGCATCGGC
>JAUXST010000059.1 GCA_030679805.1 Reyranella sp.
GAAAGCCTGAAAGGCACATAGTCCCGGATTTGGAGATCGGGACTGCGCGGAGGGTCGTCTTCCTCCGGCAATGGCACCCGGCCGACGACGAAGGGAAAGTGCGTGATGCGGATGCGTTCGGCGCCGATCCGGGAGCGCAACTCTCGATTTTGCGGGATTAGCGTAATCGCGGTTTTCTCGATCGCGGCGGCACCTGCTTCGCCCGGCTCGTGGCGTTGAGCGATAGGTCCCGCTTCTGTCGAGAGGCGGTCCCCCATCCTTCTCAGCCTGGCGCTGAGCCGCAAGATCAGCTCTCTTGCAAGCGCGGCATCGCCGCTCACCCGGTCCAGGAATTGATGCGCCGTCAGGACCTCTGCGCCAACGTCCGTCGCTGCGCGGGCCGTCGCGCTGTGGTTGCGGTTCTCGAAAACACTCATCTCGCCCAGCCACTCGCCTTCGCGAACGTGTCCGAGCACGATGGTGTCGTCGTTGATTTCTCTCACCACCTCCACTTCGCCGGAGCGGACCAGCAGGACATTGAGACATGGGTCACCCTGCCGAAAGAGCACATCCCCCTTCTTGAAGGTGCTGAGTGGGGCCACGACTCGCTGTCCTTTCTGCTCGTGGAGGGGCTGTCCGGAACTTCTCTCCTCACGACCCTCGATGAATCAAGTTTCCCATGGAGCCGGGAAGGGTCGCTTGAGGTGGATCAAGCACGCGGGGCCTGCGAACCGTGGCCGTTCGGCCTAAGAGGCCGACCGGAAATGAATGTAGCTAAGACAACTGGTTATGAACGAACTCAAAGCTCGGCGACGACTGTTCCCGATAACCTCACCCTGAGTCGGGCGGGGTAACCCCCGCCCTGAATCGCGAAGCGGCGCTCCTCGGGATGAGGTAAGTGCTTGAAATGACTCATTTCATTTCCGGTCAGACTCTAAGGCCCACGCCCTGTCTTACGGTCTGTCCGGCCGTCGCCCCGATGGCCAGCGGCGAGGCGGCGACGATCGCGGCGCGGTCGCGCAGGAAGAGGAAAGCAGACGTCGAAGGCGCTCCAACTTTTGAGTACACGCGCTAGTAAGGCGTTGCCCAGCGGGTCTCGAGCGCCGCCTCGATGCGGCGGTGGCGCGCCCTGATCACATCGGCCGGCACCGCGCTTACGAAGGCGTAGAAGGTCTTGTTTCGGATCGCATCGATCACCCGCTCGCCGACTAGCTTGGGATCGATGCCGGTCCGCGCCAGGCGCTCCGCCATGACCGCCTCGGCGGTCGGATGCAGCTGCGGGCCGCCCAGATGATCGGGGCGGTGGCGCGCGCCTTGCGCCAGGTTGGTGGCGATCGGACCCGGGCACAGCGCGGTCACGCCGACATTGGTACCCTCGAGTTCGTGCTCCAGTGCCTCCGACAGCGACAGCACGGCGTACTTGCTCATCGAATAAGGACCCTGTTCGGTGCCGCGGCGGTTCTGGGTGGCGGCGACCGAGGCGGTGTTGACGACGTGCCCGGCCTCGCCGTGCTTCAGGATCGCCGGCACGAAGTGGCGGATGCCGTGTATGACGCCCCAGACATTGACGCCGATGACGAAGGCCCAGTCGGCCACCGGCACGTCCACCAGCCGGGTGCCGTGCATCGGCACGCCGGCATTGTTGCAGGCGATGTGGAGCTTGCCGAAGCGGCGCTCGGCCTCGGCCAGCGCGTCGATCACCGACTGCTCCTGGGTGACGTCGATCCTGACCGGGAGCACTTGCTTGTTGGTGCCGGACAGCTGATGTGCCGCCTGCTCCACGGCATCCTTCTCGATGTCGGCCATCACCACGTTGGCCCCAGCTTCAGCCAGTGCCGTGGCGATGCCGAGGCCGATGCCGGAGGCGGCGCCGGTGACGATGGCTGTCTTGCCGGAAATCTCCATGGCCCATGACCTCCAGGGGCGCTGCGGCGCAATCGTTGCGTCGCTCATGCTAGAGCACCCATGTGGCCGTTGAATAGAGCGCCGGCCCTTTCGCTCTGCTGAATCGTGCCGTTCGTCATCGGCTCCAGGCTGGGCTACGATAGCCCGGCAAGTTCGGATAGCCGACAGTTCGGATAGCCCCAAGTTCGGATAGCCCCAAGTTCGGATAGCCACGGGTGAGGAGACGCGAGCCATGCGTACGAGCTTTTCCGTCAACGACATGACCATCCACCGGATCGTCGAGCAGGAGGCCGGCTTCACGCCGATGCTCGACTTCCTGCCGACATTGTCGAAAGAAACCCTCGGCGAGAACCTCGCCTGGCTGGCGCCCGGCGGCTATGACAGCGCGAGCGGGAACGTCGTGCTGTGCTTCCAGTCGTATGTCGTCAAGACGCCGCACCATAACATCCTGGTCGACAGCTGCATCGGCAACGACAAGAACTTCCCGCTGCGGCCGACCTGGAACAAGAAGACCGACAGCAACTGGATGAGTGCGCTGAAGGCTGCCGGCCTCGGGGTCGAGGACATCGATTTCGTGATGTGCACACATCTGCACGGCGATCACGTCGGCTGGAACACCAGGCTGGAGAATGGCCGCTGGGTCCCGACCTTTCCGAAGGCGCGCTACCTGTTTTCGAAAAAAGAATACACCTATTGGAGCGAGATCCATCGGAAGACGCCGCTCGACCAGATCACCGACAGCGTGCTGCCGATCATCGAGGCCAACCGGGCCGAATTGGTCAGCAGCGATCATGCGCTCAATGACCATATCCGATTGAGCCCGAGCCCCGGCCACACGCCCGACCATTTCGCGGTCTGCGCCGGCAAGGGCTCCGACGCCGCGGTGTTCACCGGCGATCTGATCCATTCGCCGATCCAGGCCCGCTATCCCGAATTGGTCATGCGCGTCGACACCGACCGCGACCAGGCTGTCCGGACGCGCCGGAATTTCCTCGAGCGCTACTGCGACACCGACACCTTGTGCTGCACGATGCACTTCCCGTCGCCCTCGGTCGGCCATATCAAGCGCTGGGGCGACGGCTTCCGCCTGGAATACGCAAAAGTCTGAAGACGCGGAACCGCCGGCGTTGGGCGAAAACACGACGCGGAGCTAAACAGGCGCATTAGGCAGAGGCTCATGGAGAGCGTTTATCTTGCGGTCTGTCCGGCCGTCGCGGCGATGGCCAGCGGCGAGGCGGCAACCGCGGCGGCGCGATCGCGCAGGAAGACAGCCGCCGCCTTCTCGCCTTCGGCGATCAGGCGGCCGATGTTGTCCGATCCGCGGTCGATCTTGCCTTCGTAGTCCAGCAGGTCCTGCAGCTCGGCCGGCATTTCTATGCAGGGGATGTGGTAGGGCCTGTCCTGGTCGGTGTGGAACGACTTGGGAATGCGCACCGGCGCCTTGATGTCGAACTGCGACAGGAACTCCGGCCGGAACGCGTCGGCCAAGATCATGTCGTTGATCAGCTCGAGATGGCCGAGCTGCTGGAACAGCGAGATGTTGCCTTCGAGCTGGTTGCGCCGGTCGATGATCTCGCCCGGTTTCACCGGAACCTGCAGGCGCGCCGTCGGGTTGATCTTGATCAGCCAGATCTCGTCCGGGACGTTCTCGGGCCCCACGGACCGCGGCCGGATCAGCTCCTCGACCGGCGGATTGTCGGAGAACAGCCCGTCCCAGTAGGCATCCTTGCCGATCTGCACCGCCGGGAAGATGCTGGGCACGGCGCACGACGCGAGCACGTGCTCGACGCGGATCGGCTCGTGGTTGGAAACGAACTTCGCCAGCGCGCCGCTGGTCACGTTGGCGGCGCCGAGGATGAGGACCGGCCGTTGCGGGCGCGGTCCCCACGCGGCGATCTCGGCAAAATCGATGTGGCTCTCGAGCAGGCCGCGGAAATCGGCGAAGCCCTTGCGCTGGCCCGCCGTCATCATCTCCATCGTCGCCCGCATCACCGGCGAGGACGGGCTCATCTGGAAGGTGGGCAGGAGGCCCGCGTTCACCAGACGCATCGACTCGACGATGTAGTGGTTGATGGCATGCTCGAGCGGGCCCTGGGCTGTGTTCTCCGCCCAGAACTTCATCATGCGCTCCCACACCGGCCGCTCGCCTTTCATGTAGGCGTACCACAGCAGGGTGGCGCAGACGGCGCCGCCGGACGTTCCGCTGATGCTGACGACCTCGAATTCCTCGCCGACCCGGGCCTCGCACAGCGTCTTGAGCGCGCCCGCGGTGAAGGCCGTCTGGCTGCCGCCGCCCTGGCAGGCGACCGCGATCTTGAGTTTGGTCATGGACTGTATTTCTAGCCGCTGGCGTTCCGGACGCAACAAGGCGGCCCCCGCCGGAGGCGTGCTGGCAGTGCCAGCATCTGCTCGGTCAGATTTCCAGAACAAAAACTTGCAGGTTCAGCAGGTTCCGTGGTATATTTCTGATATCGTTGCCACGACGTGCATCCAATGCGCGGGCCGCCCGGTTCACTTGCCCGGAGCGGCCTTTTTCGTGGACCGGTGGCGTCCCGTTCTCCACGCGGGCGAAGCAAGGGGTTTCAGGTCCCAGGACCTGACCGCGAGCCACTGGCGCAGAGGCATAGCCCTGCAGACCAAGAACATAGCCGATGCCTCCCTTACCGGCCGTCCCGGGAGGCGCCGCAAACGACGCGACCCGTGAAAATACCCGCGCACCCAAAACCCTTGGCGCGGTCGGCTGCTTGCAGTGCTTGCTCCTTCATGGAGTTCCTGAACTGCGGGCCGCCCGACCGGACATGCCCGGCCACCCGACCGCCTATTGGCGGCTCGCAACAACCAGTCGACCACCGGAGGGCCGCTCCTCGTGGTCGACACAAGAGCGGGGAGAAACCCCGCCGAGCCCGATCCTTCGTCCCGGGCCAACGGACGATGCTGCGCGGCCACCGGCCTCTTCAACCCGTGAGTCCCCCCAAACGCGGGGACGTGGAAGGGTTTGCCGGTTTCGACGGGACTCTAGAACTGCGTGGAGACGAACAAGATGAACAACTTCTGACACACACGCCGACGTTGTTCATGTTGTTCGGAAAGGACCGTCCGTTTAAAGCAGGCCAGCGCTTTGCGAATTTCCAGACAGACAGAGTCCGGACAACTCGCGTTCGGGAAATCGTCTTCAGGTCGAGGTGCGCGGGTATTTCAGGCTGCAGCCGTAGGGTCGCGTCGAAGCGTCCGCGACCGGCTTGCCGGCCAGGACCTCGTCCAGGGCCACGCGCACATACTGCTTGGCCTTGGCGATGTCGGCCGTGTCGGCCGACGGGATCGAATCGATGCCGCCCTTGTAGACCAGCGTGCCTGCGGCATCGACGATGTACATGTGCGGCGTCACGGTGGCGCCGTAGGCCCGCGCGATCCTGCTTTGCGGGTCGAGCAGCACGGCGGCGGGTGCCGCACCACGGCTCTTCGTGAGGTCGTTGGCCTGCTGGGCGGTGACGTAGCCTTCCTCGCCCTTGGCCGAGGACGCCGAGGTCAGCTACACCACGCCCCTGGCCGCGGCTTCGCGCTGCTGGGCCTGCATGTTCTGGGCGTTGTAGTGCTTGCGCACGTAGGGGCAGTCGTGATTCGTCGTCTCGATCACCACGACCTTGCCTTTCAGGTCGGCCAGCGACCAGCTCTTGCCGTTGCTGTCGACGGCGGTGAACAGCGGTGCAGGCTTGCCGAGATCGGGGCTGGCGGCCGAGGCTGTGATGGGCACGAGCACGAGGGCGGCGCCCCCCAGCATCAGTGAGCGGCGGGCAACGATCGGGTTCGACATCTTCGCCTCCTAGCGCGTGGCGGGTTGAAGGGACGACAACTCCGACAGGATCAGGGACTCGGTCAGCACTTGCGGCAGGATCCTTGGCCGCTCTGCATCCGG
>JAUXST010000060.1 GCA_030679805.1 Reyranella sp.
GAACGCGCATGGCCATCACCCTCGCGCGAAAGATGAGATCCGACTATGGCATTTGCGTGCCGCAGTCGCTATGCATCCGGCCAAGAAAAGACGGAGGAACGACCCACGATGACCACGACCCGACGCACCCTGCTGCGCGCCACTGCCAGCCTCGCCCTGGCGCCCTCGCTCGTTCGTGCCCAGGGAAGCGGGGCTGCCTGGCCCACCAAGCCGATCACCATCGTGGTGAATTTCCCGGCCGGTGGCCTTACCGACGGCATCGCCCGCGCCTTCAGCCAGCATGTGACCCAGGCGACCGGCCAGCAGGTGATGATCGACAACAAGCCCGGTGCCAGCGGCAACATCGGTGCGGCCCTGGTCTCTCGTGCGCCGGCCGACGGTTACACCTTCCTGCATTCGGTCTCGAGCACGCTCATCCAGAACCGCGTGATGTTCAAGACGCTGGGCTTCGATCCGGACAAGGACCTCACCATCGTCTCGGGCACGTCCTCGGGCGTGCTGCCGGTCGTGGTGCACAAGTCGCTGCCGCCCGAGGTCAAGGACCTCAAATCGTTCATCGAGTACGCCAAGAAGAACAAGATCAACTTCGGCTCGTGGGCGCTCGGCTCCTCCGCCCACATCTTCGCGCAGAGCCTGAACGAGAAGTACGGCCTCACGATCGAGGTCGTGACCTACAAGGGCGAGGCGCCGATGTGGCAGGACATGGGCGCCGGCTCGCTGCAGGTCGCCATGGGCAGCCCGCAGGCGATGAACGCGCTGCTGGTGAAGGGCGATGTCCGGCCGATCGTGGCGCCCTCGCGCGTGCGCTACGTCAAGCTGCCCGACGTATCCACGTCGGAGGAGCAGGGCTTCACCGATCCGTCCTTCACGGTGCGCGGCTGGCTGGCACTCGTCGCCCCGGCGGCGACACCGAAGGAGATCGTGAAGAAGATGTCCGATCTCTGGGTCGCGGCGGCGGATTCCGAACCCGGCAAGAAGATGATGGAAGGCTTCGGCCTCACCGAGAAGCCGCTCAATCACGAAGAGGTCATGAAGGACTACGAGGTCCTGAAGGCCACCGTCATCCCGCGTATCGTGGCGCTCGGCCTCAAGCCGGAATAGCCCCCTTCATCCGACAGCCGGCTTGACGTTCGCGGCGAGCCATCGGGCGAGGGCGGCCATCCGTGCATCCTCGTGCTGCTGGCCCATGAGCTGGACGCCGACGGGCATGCCGCCGACGCTCATCAGCGGCATCGTCACGACCGGCGCGAACAGCATCGAGCTCGGCGCGTTGAACACGAAGTCGCCGGTCGGCCGCGGCGCCAGCGGCTGGCCGGGCACATCGCCAGACCACAGCGGCGCGGGGCCGGGACACGCGAGCGTGATCGCGGCATCGGC
>JAUXST010000064.1 GCA_030679805.1 Reyranella sp.
ACCAAACCCACCCCTCGGCAGCGACTTTTCCCTGAACGGCGTCGTGCCGGTGCCGGAGAGCTGGCGGGCGGCCGCGGTGCTGGTGCCGCTGGTGCGTCGCGAGGGTGGCACGACGGTGCTGCTGACCCAACGCACCGATGACATGCCGAGTCACGCCGGCCAGATCGCCTTCCCCGGCGGCCGCCAGCAGGCCGAGGATGCCGATTCCGTGGCGACGGCCCTGCGCGAGACCGAGGAGGAGGTGGGGCTCGCCCGCAGCTTCGTCGAGGTGATCGGGCCGGTCGATCTCTATCGCACCGGCACCGGCTACGAGATCACGCCCATCGTCGGCATCGTCACGCCGGGATTCACGACCCGTGCAGATCCGCGCGAGGTCGCCGACGTCTTCGAGGTGCCGCTGGCGCATTTTCTCGACGAACGGAACCATCGTATCGACAGCCGCGTCTGGCAGGGCCGGGAGCGGCGCTACTACGCCATGCCCTATGGAGAGCGCTACATCTGGGGCGCGACTGCCGGTATGCTGAAGAACCTGCATTTTGTCCTCACCGCCGGCGAGTGACGCGGGCCCCGGAGTAGCCCCATGCGCGTCGTACTGTTGGTCCTCGTGCTGGTCATGGCGCCGGCCGTCGCCTTTTTCCTGTGGGCGTGGGCAGTGAAGATCAAGCAGGAGCGCAAGATCGCGGGCACCCTGCCGGTCTGGCAGGACATGCCGCTCACCTGGCTCGCCATCGCTGGCCTCGCTTGCACGATCATGGGCTTCGTCGTGATGTTCTTCACCCAGAACCAGGGTTACGGCGGCCTCTTCGCGTCATGACGTCGACCTCATGAAGCCAACCTCATGAAACCAAATGGACGTCTCGAGCCGCAGCCCTGGATGGACGCGCCAGCGGTGCGCACGCTGTTCCAGTCGCTCGGCCGGGCCGGCGTCGCCGCCCGCTTCGTCGGCGGCTGCGTGCGCAACGCGGTGCTGGGCCGCGCCATCGACGATATCGATATTGCGGTCGACAAGCCGCCCGAGACCGTCATGCGCGCGCTCGCGGCGTCGCGACTGAAGTCGGTGCCGACCGGGCTCAAGCACGGCACGGTGACCGCCATCGTCGAGGACACAAGGTTCGAGCTCACGACCTTGCGCCGCGACGTCGAAACCGATGGCCGGCGCGCCGTCGTGGCTTTCACCGACGACTGGCTGGAAGATGCCGGCCGGCGCGACTTCACCTTCAACGCGCTCTATGCCGATCCCGACGGCACCCTCTACGATCCGTTCGACGGCCGCAGCGATCTCGCGGCGGGCCGCGTGCGCTTCATCGGCGATGCCGACACCCGCATCGCCGAGGACCGGCTGCGCGTGCTGCGCTTCTTCCGTTTCTACGCCTGGTATGGCCGGCCGCCGCTCGATGGAGCGGGCTTCGATGCCTGCCGGCGCAACGCGGGCGCGCTCGGCAGCCTGTCGGGCGAACGCGTCGCCAAGGAACTGCTGCGCCTGCTCGCGGCACCGGCGCCGGCCGATGCGTTGGCGGCGATGGCCGAGGCCGGGGCGCTCGATCACTGGCTGCCGGAATACGCCGGTGTCGCGCGCCTCGGCGCCCTGATCGGCCGCGAGGACAGGCCGGATCCGCTGCGCCGTCTCGCTTCCGTCCTGGCGGCCGGCTCCGACGCCACGGCACTGGGCAAGCGGCTGAAACTCTCGACCCAGCAGGCGCTGCGGCTCGATGTCATGCTGGCGCGCGCGCCGGCGCTCGATACAGCGGATGGCCCGAAAGCCTGGCGGGCCGGCATCTATCATCTCGGCAACAATCTCTACGCTGACCGCCTGCTGCTCGACATCGATGCATCAGGCGACTGGCGGGCCGCACTGGCGTTGGCGCGGGGCTGGACGCCGCCGGAACTGCCGGTGAGCGGCGGTGACGCGCTGGCGCTGGGCCTTGCGCCGGGCCCGCGCGTCGGTGCCCTGATCGCCGCGGTCGAGCGCTGGTGGATCGACGGCGATTTCACGGCCGACCGCGCGGCCTGCCTCGCCCGCCTGGAACAACTCGTGCGCGCCCAGTGATCCGGCCGGGTCTTACGCTCGCGCTGTGGGTTGCCATCGCCCTGCTGGTCGCCCTGAACGGTATCGTGGGCGACACCTGGATCGCCGCCACTCTCTCGGTGCGCGCGGTCGAGTGGTACAAGGCGCTGGTGCCGCTGCCCTACGTCGTGCTGATGGCCGTCATCCATGCGCGCCGCACGGCTGGCCCGCGATGGTTCGAGG
>JAUXST010000398.1 GCA_030679805.1 Reyranella sp.
ACTTTCCGGACGGGGTTGCGGCGGGGCGATGCGCGGCAGGGCGATGGATTCCGCATTCGGAATTCTCGAAGCCGCGCCAGCGGCCGGCGCGCCGATCCTCGCCGAGCCTGACGGTCGAGGTGCAGGGTGCGCAGCTGATCGAGAGGAAACCCTGAGCGACCAGCGGATGGCCGGGCAGCTCGTGTGCATCGACGTAGGCCGCGATGTCAGCCGTGCTCCAGCTCGCCAGCGGATTGATCTTCACGTGCAGGCCGTCGGCCTCGAATACCGGCAGATCGAGGCGGGTGGACGCCTGAAAACGCTTGCGACCGGAGATCCAGGCGTCGAAGCCGTCGAGCGCCCGTTCGAGCGGCGCCACCTTGCGGAAGGCGCAGCAACCGTCCGGATCCCAGGTCGCGCGGCTCAGGTCGGCGTCGAGCCGCGCGATCTCCCCGGCAGTCGGCCCGATGCTGCGCACATCGCTGAGGCCGAGATGGCCGGCGAGCCGGTCACGGTAGGCGATCGTTTCGACGAAGTGGCGTCCGGTATCAATGAACAACACCGGCGTCGCGGGGTCGACCGCCGCCACGAGATGCAACAGCACGGCCGATTCCGCGCCGAAGGACGACACGACGGCAACCTTGCCAGGGAAGACGTCACGAAGCGCCACCGACAGGACCTCGGCCGGCGGCGCGTAGCCGTGGCGGCGCTGCAATTCGGGAACGAGATGGATTGAAGGGGCCATGGCTCCGCTCCCGCCGGCCCTGCGGGCCGGCCTAGTCCTCAGGGAAATCGTCTCGGAAAGACCCGGTTCAGGCGAACCGGCAGTTCGCGCGGCACATGCCGCGTCGACAGGGCATGTGGAGGGAGGTCGAAAGGTTTTCGGTCATCGCTGTCGCTTCCACGTTGGCGGCACCACGAAACGCTTCGTGTTGCTTCAGTGAGATGCCCCCGTTTGCGCTCACGAACAATGATTGCGGTTGCCGAATTTGCGCCGGATCAGAGGACAGACCCCGCGCACGGGCAACGATCAGCGAAAGGATTTTCCGAAGCCGGCCGAAACGACTGCAGCGCGCCGATCGGGCGCGCTGCAATGCCGTGCAAGGAGATGGAGCCTCTAGGCCGCGAGCAGCACGCTCTGCTCGCGTTCCAGGACGCGCTTCACCGCCGGCCGCGCCAGCATGCGGTCCTTCCAGGCGGTGTAGTTCCTGAGCTCGACCATCGGCAGGCCGATGCGCTTGCCCCAGCCGTAGAAGACGAGTGCATAACCGTCGACGACGCTGAAATCGTCACCCAGGATCCATTGCTTGCCGGCCAGCAGACCGTCGATCTCCTTGAGGTTGGCGAAGAAGTTCTCCCGACCGACGGCCTTGAGATGATCGTGCACGGCAGTGTCCGTGGCGAAGCGCTCAGGCCGGCCGATGTGGGTGAAGTTCGGATGCACGGTGTTGGAGAACCACGCCATCAGCGAGATCGCCCGCGCCCGCTGGGCCGGATCCTTGGGCATCAGCTGCGGCGCATACTTGCCGGCGACGTAGTCGAGGATCGCCGTGTTCTCCACGATCGTGCCGTCGCCGACCACCAGCGCCGGCACCCGGCCGCGCGGGTTGATCTCGAGATACGCCGGCGTCTTCTGTTCGTTCTTGGCGAACGACAGAGCCTGGGAGTCGAACTTGGCGCCGCTTTCCTCGAGGCCGATGTGCGAGGCCGTCGAACAGGCGCCCGGTGCGTAGTAGAACTTGAGCATGATGTTCCTCCTCATTGGACCGCGGACCTCCTAAGGGCGGAGCAGCCGTGTTTGAGGTCAAGCATTTTTTGGGTGTCTCCAGAGCGTCTGGTCTCGCAGCATCGCATTGAGGATGACGATGATCTTGCGGGCGCAGGCGGCCATGACAAGACGCTTGGACTTTCCATCGGCGATGAGACGTTTGGCGAACGCGGCGATGACGGGATTGCTGCGCATGGCGGTCAGGGCGACCATGTACAGGATGGGACGCAGCCTATCGCGGCCCCCTTTGATCCTAGCTCGCCGTCGGCCCTTGCCGCTTCGCCAGTCCGCGGGAGCCGTGCCGGAGAGGCGAGCGACTCCGCGCCGGTCAGTGCTGCCAAGTTCAGGGAGGTAAGCCAGCAGGTTGGAAGTCAGAACGGGTCCCGCCCCGATCAAGGAGCGGACGAGTTTGGCCTTGCGGTCGAACTCCTCATCCTCGGCGATGACCCGCTCGATGCCGGCGGCGATGGTCTCGAGCCGGATCTGGGCGTCGGCGAGGATTCGTTCGGCGAGCTCGCGCAGGACCGGCTCGCCCAGGTGCTCGAGGCGGTTTCGGGCCTCGCCGGCGATCTTCATCAGCATGTCGCGCACGATGAGGAACTCGCCGAGTTTACGGGCTTGTTCGGGTCTTCGCGTCAGGCCGGCCCCGGGGAAGTGCTGGCAGTACAGGGCGATCAACCGGGCGTCGATCCGTGGCTTGTAACCAAGCCACTGGATCGGTCTTGGCCAGGATGCCGGCGGCCTCGGCGAAGTGCCGGACCCGCGCCGGGTTGAGCAGATGGACGACGAAGCCGTCGGCCTCCAACGCTTCGATGACGATACGCTCATAGTCGCCGCTGGCTTCCAGTGCGACTTCGCCGACGCCGGCCTTGCGCAGGCGACGGCCCAATTCGCTCAGGCCGCGTTTGTTGCGGCTGACTACGAAGTCCAGATTGCTCGCCAGGACATGGACGTCGAGCTTGTCCTTGCTGACGTCGATGCCGGCAACTTGTACAGTGTCATCCATCTTCGTGATCCCTTCCTTGCATGCGGCCTCGTGGACCGTGCAGCCGTGCGGGTTTTGCGAAGAGGCGACGCGGGCTCCTTGCTCCGCATCGGTGTCCCTGGGGGCTTCCGAGTTACTCCACGGGCTCCGCGCCGCCGGCGCGGGAGGGGTTGCAACCCCCTTCCGCGTCCCGCCTATTCGGGCGGTTTTCCTTCGACCTGGCAAACATGCAAGTTACTCCGCCCGCGTCCGCAACAGGCGCATGTGAATGCACCGACATGAGCGGGCCTGGAGGCCCGCGGTCCGCTTGAACCCAATCTACAGCGGGCGCGTGCTGCCGTCGGGTCGCGTGCGGTGCAGGAATTCACGGCCGATCTTCACGCGCTTCTGGCCGTCGTATTCGACGATGTCGGCGGTGGCGTAGGTTTCCGTCCAGTTCGACGGCAGGAACGAGCCCGAGCCCACGACGTCGATGGGTGTCTTGGCCTCCGCCATCACCCGGCACTTGGCCGGACCGAAGCCCGACGACGCCACGATCCTGACCTTGTCGAAGCCGTTGCGGTCCAGTTCGGCGCGCAGATGGAAGATCGCGGCCCCCGATACGCCGGTGCCGACGAGAAAGCGAAGTTCCTCCTCGCTGCGATAGCCGCGGATCGACTCGGGCGAGAAGCGCTCCAGCACGGCGTAGGACGATGCGGGATCCAGCCCCTCGATGTAACGGCCGCCGGTGGTGTCGAGCCTGAGCGACAGCATTCCCTTGGCCGCGAGCTCGGGGAAGCGCCGGCAGACCTCCAGCGAGTCGGAGATCTCGCGGGCGAAATAGTCGACCAGCACGGTCATCGGTTCGCCGGGGAAGGTCTCGTGGAACATCTCGGCGGCGCGCAGCGTCGAGCCCGCGTAGCCGATCAGCGCGTGCGGCATGGTGCCGAGGCCGCGCTCCTGCCCGAAGAAGTGCGCGGTCGCGTGCGTGGCGTTGCCGATGAAGCCGACCGCCCCCACTTTGCGCTTGGCGCGGGCCGACCCGACCGAGGCGGCATAGGCCATCATTTCCGCCATTTCCTGGCCGGCACAGTGGCGGGCGTCCATGGCGAGGAACGCCGCCTTGGGCATGTCGGCGCACATCGTCCAGGCGTTGTAGGCGGCGACGCAGGCCGGCCCCAGCTTCTGCAGGAAGATGGTCTCGAGATCGACCAGATGGAAGAACGAGCCGGTGATGTACAGCATCGGCTCGCCGGCGCCGACCCACTTGCCCTCGCCGTAGCGCAGGTCGAGTTCGACCTTGGCGTTGCGTTCGCGGCCGGTCTCGGCCAGCCAGTCGAGCGCCAGCCGCGGCGCGAAGACCACCGGCCGGCGCATGAAGATGGCGTACGTCACTTGGCAGTCGCCGAAATTGCCGATCACCTGCTTCGATCGATTGAAGTAGTGGTCGGTGTAGCGTTCGATCTCGCAGTTTGCAGGATGCGTCATCGGCCCTCCCCGGGCTC
>JAUXST010000075.1 GCA_030679805.1 Reyranella sp.
CCTCCTTGTTCAGGATATAGGCCTCCGCCTCGAAGTTCGTGTGCGGCGTGATCGACCCCGGCTTCGCCAGCACCTGACCGCGCTCCACGTCCTCGCGCCCGACACCGCGCAGCAGGGCGCCGATATTGTCGCCCGCCTCGCCCTGGTCCAAGAGCTTGCGGAACATTTCCACGCCCGTCACCACCGTCTTCGCCGTCGCCTTGAGGCCAACGATCTCGATTTCCTCGCCGACCTTCACGATCCCGCGCTCGACGCGGCCCGTCACGACCGTGCCGCGGCCCGAGATCGAGAACACGTCCTCGATCGGCATCAGGAACGGCTTGTCCTTGTCGCGCGCAGGCTGCGGAATGTAGCGGTCGACCTCTTCCATCAGCTTCAGGACAGACTGCTCGCCCTGCTCCGGGTTCTTGTCCTCGAGCGCCATCAGCGCCGAGCCCCGCACCACCGGGATGTCGTCGCCCGGGTACTGGTAGCTCTTCAGCAATTCACGAACCTCGAGTTCGACCAGGTCCAGAAGCTCAGGATCGTCGACCATGTCGACCTTGTTCATGTACACCACCAGCGCCGGCACCCCGACCTGGCGCGCCAGAAGGATGTGCTCGCGCGTCTGCGGCATCGGACCGTCCGCCGCACTCACCACCAGGATCGCCCCGTCCATCTGCGCCGCACCCGTGATCATGTTCTTCACGTAGTCGGCATGGCCCGGGCAATCGACGTGCGCGTAATGCCGGTTCTTGGTCTCGTATTCCACGTGCGCCGTCGAGATCGTGATCCCGCGCTCACGCTCCTCCGGCGCCTTGTCGATCTGGTCGTATGCCGTGAACGTCGCTCCGCCCGTCTTCGCAAGGATCTTCGTGATCGCCGCCGTCAGCGACGTCTTGCCGTGGTCGACGTGACCGATCGTACCGATGTTGCAGTGCGGCTTGTTCCGCTCAAACTTCGCCTTCGTCATGGTGCAACGACCCTCGTGATGCTTTCAGCTTCTAGACAGACCGACGTAGCCAAATCCTGGAGCGGGTGAAGGGAATCGAACCCTCGTCGTAAGCTTGGAAGGCTTCTGCTCTACCATTGAGCTACACCCGCAATCGCCAAACAGAGCCAATCTCGCGCCAAGATCCGCTGGTGGAGGGGGAAGGATTCGAACCTTCGTAGACGCGAAGTCGGCAGATTTACAGTCTGCTGCCATTGACCGCTCGGCCACCCCTCCGAACCTGCGGCGCGCAGCGCGAGATATAGCCTGTTCGACCCGCCTGAACGGGCGCGCGTTGCTCGCAAATCCAATGGGTTACGTCAAGGCCCAAATCCCTCGAGACCCGGAAATGGGGTGGGGGATTTGCCGCCAGCGGCGCCACGCAATACAAGCTCCGCCATGCCTCCCCGTCCCAACCGCCCCCACAGGCCGTCCCGCGGCGGCCACCAGTCGGTGTGGCTCTATGGCCGCCACGCCGTGCTTGCCGCCCTGGCCAACCCCGACCGCAAGATCGAGCGTCTGCTGGCCACCAAGGAGGCCGCCGAGCGCCTCACCGCCGATATCGCCGCGGCAGGTGCGGCACAAAAGGCCACGGTGATGTCGCGGGATGACCTCTCGCAGCGCCTGCCGGCCGGCGCCGTCCACCAGGGCATTGCGATTCTCGTTGCCCCGCTTGAAGAACCCTCGCTCGAGGACCTCCTGGCGCGCTGCGCCGACAATGCCCTCGTCCTGGCGCTCGACCAGGTCACCGACCCGCACAATGTCGGCGCCATCCTGCGCTCGGCGGCGGCCTTCGGCGTGGCTGGCGTGGTCGTCACCGAGCGCAATGCGCCGGCCGATACCGGCGTTTTGGCCAAGGCCGCCTCGGGGGCGCTCGAGGTCGTACCGCTGGTGCGCGCGGTCAATCTCGCGCGGGCGCTCGACCAGTTGAAAGAGGCGGGCTTCTGGCTCTACGGGCTCGACGAGCGCGGCGACGTCGCCATTGGCGATCTCGATCTGGGCGGCCGGGTCTGCATCGTGCTCGGCGCCGAAGGCGAAGGCCTGCGCCGCCTGACGTCGGAAAAGTGCGACCGGCTTGCCACCATTCCGACGACGGCCGCGCTGGCCGCCCTCAATGTCTCCAACGCCGCCGCGGTCGCCAGCTACGAATGGGCACGACGGCGCAAGGGCGGCTGATCAGCCACTGCGACGATATTGGCTCTCCGCACGCCGGAGAGCCGCTGTCCTGATCGCGTGTCACAACCCAATGTGTCACACCAAGTTGAGACAAATGTTGTGACACGCACCGGCCCGGAGTCCGGGCCGAGCCCGGAATCACGGGCTTTTTCGACGTGGTTTCTTCTTCAGATGTCACCAGCCCGGTACTGCCTGTGACAGGCAGCGCCATGTGTCCGTTCCGACACTGCTCGGGGCGCGGTGGGGCCGGGCTGAAATGCGGACTAGTTTCGGCCTGGCGTGTCGTTCCAGCCGTGTGAGCTACACCCTCGCCTACGCGTAAACCCTCGGCGTTCGCGGGCGGGTCATGCCCGAAGAGAAAGACTGGGGCGGTCCAACCGCCAGCTTATCTGAAACAATAGCAATTTTCTGCTGAACCTGCACATCACATCTCCGTGAGCAAGTGCTGGCAGTGCATGCATTCCGCTTTACGCCGGCCGCAGCAAACGAACGGCGCCTGCGGCCAGGGCGATCGACACCGGCAGGGTGAGAGCGTCGTCGCCGTCGATCTGCACCGGCTGGCGGCAGTGCTCGCCGGCATCGCTCAGCACCGACACACGGATGTCGTGCCCGGCGATCACGCGGTAGCCCGCCGTGCGCGGCAGCCGGCCGAGCAGCAAAGCGAGGCCGAAGCGCAGGGTCTGCGAGCGGCCCCAGCGTTCGAACAGGCAGACATGCAGCAGCGGCTTGCCCAGCGCCGCATCGGGCGCCACCACGTAGGGCCCGGCGTAGTGCCGGCCGTGGGTCACGATCACCGATGCCGCCTCGTGGCGCACGCCGTCGATCTCGACGGCATAGCGCACCGGACGGTAGCGCCGCGCCTCGATCAGCGAGCGCCAGACATAGGCGGCGCGTCCGAGACGCCGCTTGAGAGGCGCGCTGACGCCGGCCACGACCTTGGCGTCGAAGCCGGCACCCGCCATCAACGAGAACTGGCGCGTCCGCCCCTCGCCGCTGGCCTCGCCGGGCTGCATCAGGATTTCGCGGCCGGCCGTCAGGGTTAGCGCCACCGCGGCCGCCGAAAAGCCGAGCCCAAGCTCGTGCGCCAGCACATTGGCGGTGCCGAGCGGCACGATACCTAACGCGGGACCCAGCGCCGGCCCCGCCCCGCCACGATGGATGAGCCCGTTCACGACCTCGTTGATGGTGCCGTCACCCCCGGCCACGGCGATCACGGCATAGCGGGCGGCATCGCAGGTCTCGGCGATCCGCCGCGCATCGCCCGCCGCCGCCGTCTCGACCATATCGACGGTCCAGCCGAGGTCGCGCACGCGGCGGACGACGCCATCAACCAGCCCGCGACGGCGGCGGCCGGCGGTTGGATTGAGAATGAGCAGGACAGCTCGATCCGAGGCGAATGTCATTTAACTGTCACAACCGGTTCACGGCCACGCAACGGCCTCCATACACAATCCGCTGCGTGTCGTGCAATCGCGCCCGACAGATTTAGTGCCGGTCCAGCCTTATCCACATGACCGTGACCTCATGACAGTTATCGAGCGTCATCAACCTGCCCGCCATCGCGCCATCTTCCTGTCCGACATCCATCTCGGAACACGCGGATGCCAGGCCGAGCTGCTGCTCGACTTCCTCAGGAAGAACGAGAGCGAGCACCTGTTCCTCGTCGGCGACATCGTCGACGGCTGGCGCCTGAAGCGCTGGTGGTACTGGCCACAGAGCCACAACGACGTAGTGCAGAAGATCATGCGCAAGGCGCGCAAGGGCACCAACGTGGTCTATGTCCCCGGCAATCACGACGAGGCGGCGCGGCAATACTGCCAGCTCACCTTCGGCGACGTGCGGGTCGAGGACGAGGTGATCTACGAGACGCCCGAAGGCCGCAAGCTGCTGATCATCCACGGCGACCAGTTCGACGGCATCGTGCGCTACGCGCGCTGGCTCGCCATCCTGGGCGACTGGGCCTACGGCGGGGCGCTACGCCTCAACACCTGGTTCAACTGGGGCCGCCGCAAGCTCGACCTGCCCTATTGGTCGCTGTCGGCGTTCCTGAAGCACAAGGTCAAGAACGCCGTCCAGTTCATCAACGACTACGAGCATGCCGTAGCCGGCGAGGCCCGCCGGCGCGGCGTCGACGGCGTCGTCTGCGGCCACATCCATCATGCCGAGATCCGCGACATCGACGGAATCCTCTACTGCAACGACGGCGACTGGGTCGAGAGCTGCACAGCGCTGGTCGAGGATTTCGACGGCCGCCTGCGCATCGTACACTGGGCCGAAGAACATGCGCGCCAAGCCTCGCGGCTGCCGGCGCGGCTCGAGCCGGTGCGGCTGGCGGCGGAGTAGGCCCGCTTGCGCATCGCCATCGTCTCCGATGCCTGGCGCCCGCAGATCAACGGCGTGGTCCGCACCATCGAGACCGTATCGCAGCTCCTGGGTGCCCAGGACCACGACGTTGAAGTCTTCGGTCCCGATCGCTTCCACACGCTGCCCTGCCCGACCTATCCCGAGATCCGCCTCTCGCTGCTGCCCTCGGCGCGCCTGGCCCATATGCTAAAATTGTTCGCGCCCGACGCGATCCACCTGGTGACCGAGGGCCCGTTGGGCTGGGCCGCCCGCGCCTTTTGCCGCAAGCGCGGCATTCCTTTCACCTCGGCCTACCACACGCGCTTTCCCGAATACGTGCATGCCCGCATCCGCCTGCCGGTGTCGTGGAGCTACGCCTTCGTCCGGCGCTTCCATGCACCGTCGTCCGGCGTGCTGGTGGTGGCACAGTCGATCCGCGACGAGCTGGCCGCGCGCGGCTTCAAGAACCTCGTGCCGTGGTCGCGCGGCGTCGACATCGCCGCCTTCAAGCCGCGCCTCCGGGACGCACACGAAGGCGAGCGACCGATCTGGCTCTATGCCGGCCGTGTCGCCATCGAAAAGAACATCAAGGCCTTCCTCGATCTGGATCTCCCCGGCACCAAGTGGGTGGTCGGTGGCGGCCCGCAGCTCGCCGACCTCAGGCGCCGCTATACAGGCATTCGGTTCTTCGGCTCGGTCGGCACCGAGGAATTGTCGATGCGCTACGCCCAGGCCGACTGCTTCGTGTTCCCCAGCCGCACCGACACCTTCGGCCTGGTCATGGTCGAGGCGCTGGCCTCGGGCCTGCCGGTGGCGGGCTATCCCGTACCGGGGCCGCTCGACATCGTGACCGTGCCCGGCGTCGGCGCGATCGACGAGGATCTGCGTGCGGCCTGCCTCGCGGCGGTCGCCGGCGATCCCGCCGCCTGCCGGCGCCACGCCGAGAATTTCACCTGGGAAAGATGCGCGGCGCAGTTTCTCGCAGCACTTCAACCGATCCCGCGCGGCGTCTGGCAGCCGCTCAAGCGCCGCGTCGTGCCCGATGCGGCCGCGTCCTGAGAGGCGCGAGCCATACCTCGTCAGGGCAGGTGCATGAGCGCGCGGCCCATCCGGAGGACGGTGCCTTCCCGAATGTCGTCACAAAGCCTGAAGCCCCGCGGCGCAAACATGATGATCGTCGAACCATGTTCGAACCAACCGAGCTCCTCGCCCTTCCGGAAGCCCGCGTCGCAATCGATCTCCGCAGCGCCGCGGTAGTTCATGTTCAGGATCACGTCGAGGAAATGGAGACGGATGCTGGCAACGAGGATCGCCGCGACCGGCACCAGGGTCACGAGATGACCGGATCCGATGAGCCGCGTGCGGATCACCGCGCGCTCGTTCTTGCAGAACAGCTCCTCGACGCGCCGGAGCGCGATCGGATTGACGTTCCAGGTATCGCCCGAGATGTAGGTCACGTGCTCGACCGTGCCGTCGTGCGGTGCATGGAAGCGGTGATACATGCTCGAGGTGAGCCGCAAGGTGACGTAGAGGCCGTCGCGGTAGGCCTCGACCAGCGCCGGGTCATGCAGCAGGTCCCGCAGGGAATAGGGAAATCCCTTGGCCTGCAGCAGTTCGGTGCCGTCGATGGTTCCACAGGCGCCGACGATGCCGTCGCACGGGCTCGCGAGCACCTGCGGGTCGGGATCGACCTGCCGGGCACCCGGCTTCAGCTCCCGCGTGAAGCACGCGTGAAGGCTGTTGAAGCTCTGCTGCTTCGCATCCCGGAGATCGAGATCGGCGAACAGCCGCCAGACCGCGATCGACAGCCGCGTCACGAGCGGATTCTCGATCTGGCTGAACCAGCCGAGGAAGCGCGTCGCAAGGCGGCGGGGAATGCGGTTGGTCAGCAGGAAGTTGATGTCTTCGTGCTGCAGCACCTTCGCGAGTTCCGAACGAATCGTCATTTGACCGGCAGGGAGGCTATGGAGAACCAATGACCATGGACTTGGGCATTTCCTCGGCGCTTGGTCTCGTCCTCGCCGTCTCGTTGCTCGCCCTGCTGGCCGTGAAGGCCAGGGCGCGGCTCGCCCTCTCGAGAGCGAAGCACCGCTCGCTGGGCGGGCATTCGCGCCTGTCGCGCCGCATCGCCGCGCTGGTGCCGAACTACAGCTTCGACGACACCCGCTTCTTTCGCGCCGACGATGCGTCGACCGAGATCGCCGGCCGCCGGCGCGCCGAGTTCGAGCGGCTCTCGCACCTGTTCCGGACGCGATACCAGCGGACGCTGGAGCAGACGAAGGAAGCGGCCCGGCACATCTCCGACCTGCAGTTCACCGAGAGCTATCGCGTGCCCTTCCAGTTCAGCCGCCTCGCAAAGGCGAGCTTTCCGATGGGCTCGTTTCTCGCCTCGTCGGAGGGCGTCATGGTCACCGATCTAGACGGCAATGCCAGCTACGACCTCACAGGGTCGTACGGCGTCATCCTGCTGGGCTACGACTTCTACAAGGCATG
>JAUXST010000077.1 GCA_030679805.1 Reyranella sp.
GAAGGCATGAAGCGCTGCCGCAAGCCCGAGATCATGGCCGATGCCGCCCACGCCATCCTGAACCGGCCATCGCGCCAATGCACCGGCAACTTCTTCATCGACGACGAGGTGCTGACGGCCGAAGGCGTCACCGATTTCGACAAATACGCCGTCTCGCCCGGCACGCCGCTGATGCCCGACTTCTTCGTGCCCGCGCCCGGCGCGCGCACCGTCGTCGGCCGGAGCTAGACGCGGTCATGGCAACGTTCATGCTGGTCCACGGCGCCTGCACGGGTGGCTGGTGCTGGGAAAAGGTCGTGCCGCTTCTCGAGGCGAACGGCCACAAGGTCTGCGCACCCGATCTGCCGGGACTCGGCAAGGATGCGACACCGCCCGCCAATGTCACCCTCGCCGACAATGTCGAGAAACTCGCGCGGCTGCTCGACAAGATGGAGGAGCAGGTCGTGCTGGTCGGCCATTCGCTCGGTGGCATCACCATCAGTCAGCTCGCCGAGGCCAGGCGACGCAAGCTCAAGGCACTGGTCTATGTCTGTGCCCTGTTGCCGCCGTCCGGCAGCTGCGGGCGTGACATGACGTCGATGGAGCCGGATACGATGTTCCGCCTGTCTCGTCAGGTCAGCCCCGACGGCAAGACCTACACCTTCGCCCGCGACAAGCTTCCGAGCCTGTTCTACGCCGACGTCTCGCCGGAAGACCGCTACCGGGCCATGGAGCGACTTCGGCCCCAACCTCTTTCCATTTCAACCACGCCGGTGACGCTCACCGAAGACCGTTTCGGCTCCGTGCCGCGCTGGTACATCGAGTGCACGCACGACAGCGCGATCCGCATCAACCTGCAGCGGCAGATGGTGAAGATGACCCCGTGCAAGGTCCTCACGATGGAATGCGGGCACTCGCCATTCTTCAGCAATCCCGAGGAACTGGTCGAGCACCTCGAGGCGATCGCCAGGAGCTGATCCGTCAGTCAAAGAAGGCAAAGGCCCGAGTCTCGATACTCTGGCGCGGCCTGGGATTGGGAGGCGACGTCGGATCGTCGAACGCCGAGTGCAGCGAGAAGCGCGCCCGCCCGTCCGTCATCGAGTCGTAGCACTTGATCAGGATCGCCTCGTCCCGGGTCATCTTCGGGAAGTAGTACCAGCGGTGGTCGGCGTTTTGGACGCCGATGTAGATTTCGCCGGTACGGTCGGCATAGATGAGATCGCAGACGGCAAGGTCGCGCGGTGCGATGCTTTCGGCATCGACGAAGCCCAGCGGCGCCATCTCGACCGGCTCATGGGCAATGCTGCGCCACACGTTGTACTCGGCGAAGCGCTTTTTTAGCCGCATCTCGGCTTCCTCGGGCGACAGCAGGTCGCGCACGCGCTGCGGACCTGATTTTTCGGTGTAGTCGTTGTGGACACTGCGCACCGGCGCACGCAGCCCACGCTCCACGGCGCGGTCGGCGGTGCGCACGGTGTGGTCGAACACCACGACCTTCGCCGCCCCGGTCTCGCGCTTGATCAGCGCCTCGACCTCGGGCTCGTAGGCGGTCCGCACCTCGTCCTTGTCATAGAAGTCGCGCACGGCCGTGTCGTGGTGCGTCAGGATGAAAGCCTGCCGATCGAGCGACAGGTCGCCAACGATCGGCCGCGCGTCGTGGATGCGTACGGGAAAGTCACGGTAGTTGCCGATCCGGCGCGGGACACCTGTGCCGTTCGGCGGATTGTAGGTGACCGGCTTGATGCTGAGGTCGGCCAGATACTGCACGGGAGCCTCGACCCAGGGGGCCGTCGACGGACGCGTCACGCTGGTCGGTTCGGAAGGTCGGACATTCGGCATGGTCGCACCTGTAACTGGCGTTTCCCCATCAACATCGTGCCGGACATAGCGCGTTCAAGGGCGGCGATCTCATGAGAAGACCTCATGTTCCCCCGACGAAACCGCCTTCAGCGATAGAGCGTGTCGATGGCGGCGGCGCCCAAGCCGACCTTGTCGTAGTGGGCCTTGCAGAGCGCGATGTACTGGTGGACGTCGAAGTAGCCATCCGGCTCGCCCTTCTCGTCCAGCCAGACCAGCGGCCCGGTCACGATAAAGAACACCTTCATGGGGTCGGGATGGTCGTAGGCCACCAGCGTATGGGCCTCGCCGGGGGTCTCGTAGATGAAGTCCCCGGCCGTCGCCGTCCAGTCATGCTCGAGATAGCCCCACTTGCCCGAGATCGTGTAGGCAAAGACCTCGTGCGGATGATAGTGGCGGTTCACCAGGCCGGCGCTTTTGGCCATCAGGATGTCGCACCACTTGTTCTGGCTGGGCGAGATCCAGAGCGGCCGTGACGACACGGTCTCGGTGAAAGGCACGTAGTAACGCTCGTCGTCGGTCGCCGCGTTGGCGGTATAAACCTCCGGCAGGGCATCGGCCTGGAAGACCTTCTCGATCGGCTTGAGATTGCGCCAGAATTCCATCCCGTCCTCCTGTTGCCTGTTCAGATGTGCATGCCGCCGTCGGCCATCAGCACGCTTCCGGTGGTGAAGGCGCTGCGGTCCGAGGCGAGGAACAGCACCGACTGGGCGACCTCCTCCGCCGTCGCGTGACGACCGAGCGGAATGACCGAATCGAGGAATTTTCCCGCATCGGTGCCGAGCGCCTGAGTGAGGCCGTTTTCGACTTCGCGCTGGAAATCATTGTCGATCGGTCCCGGCGCCACGACGTTGACCCGGATGCGCCGGCCCGCCGCCTCCTTGGCGACGGTGCGCATCAATCCGATCAGCCCGTGCTTGGAGGCGGCGTAGGCCACGATGCCGGGGTCGCTGGTGACGCCCGCCACGCTCGAGGTCATGATGATGCTGCCGCCGTCACGCATGTGCGGCAGGCCGTATTTGCAGGCGAGGAAAGAACCCTTGAGGTTCACCGCCATCACCGCATCGAACACATCCTCGGGATAGTCCGTCACCGGCCGGATCACACCGCTGATGCCGGCATTGCTGAACAGCACGTCGATCGGGCCCCAGCGCGCGACCGTGGCGCTCACGTAAGCCGCTGTCTCCCTGGCGTCGGCAACGTTGGCCAGCATGGCGGTGGCACGGCCTTCGGGCAGGGTCTTCAAGGCGGCGTCGAGCCGGGCGCGGTCGCGGTCGACCAACATGATCCTGGCACCTTCCTCGGCGAAGCGACGGACACTCGCGAGGCCCAGGCTCCCGGCCGCGCCGGTCACGATGCAGGTCTTGCCTTCGAGGATGCCCATCTATGCCCGCCTTGCGCCGCCGAGATAGGCGCGTTGCACCGCCGGATCGCGTGCGAGGTCACCGGCACGGCCGGTGCCCACGATTCGGCCATTCTCGATCAGATAACCGCGATCGGCGATGGCGAGGCTGCGCCTTGCGTTCTGTTCGACCAGCAGCACGGAAATGCCGTCGCTGCGTATCTGCCCCAGCGCGCGAAACAGCTCGCCGCACAGCAGCGGCGAAAGGCCGAGCGAAGGCTCGTCGAGCAGCAGCACCTCGGGGGCCGACATCAGCGCCCGGCCGATCGCCACCATCTGCTGCTCACCGCCGCTCATCGTGCGCGCCGTCTGCTCCATCCGTTCGGCAAGACGCGGGAAAAGCGCCAGCACGCGCGCACGATTGTGTTCCTCGCCTGCTCTTGCCCGGCGTGCGAAGGCTCCCAGCAGCAGATTTTCCCGCACCGTCAGTTCGCCGAAAATCCCGCGGCCCTCCGGCACCAGCGCCAGCCCTGCCTCGACGATGGCATAGGCCGGCAGACTGGCGAGCTCGCGTCCCGACAGGGTGACGCGCGCACTTGCGCCCGCAGGGTGCAAACCGGCCACGGCCTTCAGGAGTGACGATTTTCCGCTGCCGTTCGCGCCCAGGATGACCACGATCTCGCCTGCTGCCACGGTGAGCGCCACGTCGTCGACGGCACGGTGCTGGCCGTACAGCACGGAGAGGCCCGCCACCTCAAGCATCATCGTCCCCGAGATAGGCGCGAACGACCTCCGGATCAGCCAGCACCTCGCCCGGCAGACCTGACGCGATCAGCCGCCCGGCGTTCATGACCAGGCAGCGGTCACAGAGCGAGCGGATGGCATCCATGACATGCTCGACCAGCAGGATGGTGATGCCCTGCCCGCGCAAGGACTGGATGAGCGCGATGCCCTCCTCCAGTTCCGTTGGATTGAGTCCCGCCAGCCATTCGTCGAGCAGCAGGAGGTCGGGCTGCAGCGCCGGCGCGCGCGCAAGCTCCAGCCGCTTCTGGTCGATATAGGTGAGTTCCCCCGGCAGGGCA
>JAUXST010000083.1 GCA_030679805.1 Reyranella sp.
GGCCCTGCAGCTCTACGGCGCCGGCCGCGAGAAGCGCATCTACGCGGTGCCGCCCTACACGCCGGTGAAGAGCCTGGACTTCGACGATCACCCGTTCGAGATCGAGACCTGGAGCGAGAGCTGCGCGCTCTGCGGCTCGCGCGAAAGTTTCCTCGACGAGATGATCGTCGACGACACTGGCAAGCGCCTGTTCCTGTGTTCCGACACCGACTGGTGCCAAGAACGTCAGGAGGAACGTCAGGGGACGCCCGAGGAAGTGTCGCCCAAATGACCGCCCGGCCGCTCCTGTCGGTCCGCGACCTCACCAAGCGCTTCGGCAATCGCGTGGCCTGCCGCGACGTCGCCTTCGACCTGTGGCCCGGCGAGGTGCTGGGCATCGTGGGCGAATCGGGCTCGGGCAAGACCACGCTCCTGAACTGCCTGGCCGGCCGCATGACACCCGATACAGGGTCGGTCATCTACGACTCGAACGCGTCGGGCCCGGTCGACGTCCATGGCCTGAGCGAGGCCCGCCGGCGGCTGCTCACGCGGACCGAATGGGGCTTCGTCAATCAGGATGCGCGCGAAGGCCTGCGCATGGGCGTCAGCGCCGGCGCCAATATCGGCGAGCGGCTGATGGCGATCGGCGAGCGTCACTATGGCGAGATCCGCCGGACCGCGACGGACTGGCTCGGCCGGGTCGAGATCGATCTCGATCGCCTCGACGACCGGCCGACGGACTTCTCCGGCGGCATGCGCCAGCGCCTGCAGATCGCCCGCAATCTCGTGAGCAACCCGTGGCTGGTGTTCATGGACGAGCCGACCGGCGGTCTCGACGTGTCGGTGCAGGCGCGCATCCTCGACCTGCTGCGCGGGCTGGTCGAGAATCTGCATCTGTCGGCCGTGCTGGTGACGCACGATCTCGGCGTCGCCCGCCTGCTCACGCACCGTCTGATGGTGATGCAGGGCGGCCGGGTGGTCGAGGATGGCCTCACTGACCAGGTGCTCGACGATCCGCAGCACGCCTACACCCAGATGCTCGTCTCCTCGATCCTTCCGGCCTGACGCAAGGGATCCGCTCCGATGCCGCCTGTCCTTCGCGTTTCCGGCCTCACCAAGTCCTTCGTCATTCACGCGCAGGGCGGCCTCGCGCTCCCGGTGTTGCGGGATGTGGCGCTGGCCGTCTCGCCCGGCGAGTGCGTGGCGCTGGTCGGCCCTTCCGGCGCCGGCAAGAGCACGCTGCTGCGCTGTCTCTACGGCAACTACCGCGCCGACGCGGGCTCGATCCGGGTCCGTCACCGCAACGACCATGTCGAACTGGCCGGCGCGGAGCCCCGGGTAACGCTCGACGTGCGTCGCCGGACGCTGGGCTTCGTCAGCCAGTTCCTGCGCGTCATTCCGCGCGTGCCGGCGGTCGACGTCGTGGCCGAGCCGGCACTCCGGTTGGGTGCGACGGAGACCGAGGCGCGCCGGCGCGCCGAATTCCTGCTGGGCGTGCTGGGCATTCCGCCGCGCCTGTGGCTGCTGCCGCCAGCGACCTTCTCCGGCGGCGAGCAGCAGCGCGTCAACATCGCCCGCTCGCTCATCGCCGACTACCCGATCCTGCTGCTCGACGAGCCGACGGCGGCGCTCGATGCCGGCAACCGCGATGGCGTGGTCGAGCTGATCAACCAGCGGCGCGCCGCCGGTGCCGCCATCGTCGGCATCTTCCACGACGCCGCCGTCCGCGATGCCGTGGCGAGCCGCGTCCTCGACGTCGTTCCCCCCGGAGCCCAGCCATGAGTAGCGAAACCATCCTGACCAATGCCCGGATCGTCACGGCCGACGCCGAGTTCGACGGCACGGTCGTCGTCCGCGACGGCCGGATCGCCGATGTCGCCGCCGGGCGTTCGCATGCCCCGGGTGCCGTCGACCTCGACGGCGACTATCTCGTGCCCGGCCTGGTCGAGCTGCATACCGACAACATGGAGAAGCATTTCTCGCCGCGGCCCGGCGTGAAGTGGCCGAGCCTGCCCGCGGTCATGGCGCACGACGCCCAGATCGCCGCCGCCGGCATCACGACGGTATTCGACTCGCTGGCGCTGGGCGACGTGCGCGGCGACACCGACCGGGTATTGAATCGCGAACGCATGATCGAGGCGGTGCGCACGGTGAGCGACCGGCGCATGAGCCGCGCCGAGCACCGCCTTCATCTGCGCTGCGAGATCGTAGCCGACGACGCGGTCGAATCGGTCGATCGCTGGATCGACCTGCCCCTGGTCGGGCTGATCTCGATCAACGACCACACGCCCGGTCAGCGCCAGTTCCTCGATCCGGAGAAGCTCCGGCACTATCACACCAAGAAGTACGGCATGACCAACGCCGAGTTCGAGGTCTTCAGCGTTCGTGCGATCGAGCTGCATCACAAGAACGCTGCCCGCAACCGCAGCGAGGTCGTGGCCCGCGCTCAGGCGCGCGCCCTGCCGCTTGCCAGTCATGACGACGCCACGCGCGCGCACGTCCAGGAGGCGGTCGAGAACGGAATGACCATCGCCGAATTCCCTACGACCCACGAGGCCGCGGCGGCCTCGCGCGAGGCGGGCCTCGCCGTGCTGGTGGGGGCGCCCAATCTCGTCATGGGCGGTTCGCACTCCGGCAATATCGCTGCCATCGACCTCCTGAGCGAGGGCCAGGCCGATATCCTGTCGTCCGACTATGTGCCGGCCAGCCTGATGGAAAGCGTCTTCAAGCTGCCGACGACCGGCGCCGGCATCTCGCTGCCGCAGGCGGTGCGGCTGGCGTCGCTCAACCCGGCGCGCGCGGTGGGGCTCAGCGACCGCGGTGAGATCGCGGCGGACCGCCGGGCCGACCTCGTGCGCGTGCGGGTGCTCGACGGCGCCCCGCTGGTCCGCACGGTGTGGCGTGAAGGCCAGCGCGTGGTCTGACATGACACCTCTCGTCACTGCGCCGCTGTTCTACGTCATGGGGCCTTCCGGCGCGGGCAAGGACTCCGTGCTCGCGCGTGCCCGGGCCCTGCTGCCGGCCGATACATCGGTCGTCTTCGCCCACCGCTACATCACGCGACCGCCGGAGGCGTCAGGCGAGAACCACGTGGCGCTGAGTGCCGCCGAGTTCGCGATGCGGCGCACCCACGGCCTGTTCGCCTTCCACTGGGAGGCGCACGGCAACCACTACGGCATCGGCCGCGAGATCCACGCCTGGCGCAAGGCGGGCCTCACCGTGGTCGTGAGCGGCTCGCGCGAGCACTTCCAGAATGTGGCCGGCGTCGATCCCGAGACCTATCCGGTCCTCATCACGGCGCCCGCGGCACTTCTGCGCGACCGGCTGGCCGCGCGCGGCCGCGAGGACGAGGCAGCGGCCGCCCGGCGCCTCGAGCGCAGCGACGCCTACGACGTGCACGATCCGCGGTTGATCACGATCACGAACGACGGGCCGCTCGACACTGCCGCCCGGACGCTGGTTACAGCGCTTGCCACGATTCGGTCCGCACCCGTCGCCCGCCTCCGAGCCTGAAGCGCGCCAGGACGGTGAAGGGCCGCCCCGGCGCGGGCTGGCGGAAGATGCAGAGGTCGTCCACTCGCAGCGGCTGCTCGAGGACGCCGGCGAAGCGCTGCTGCAAAGCCGTCGCGACTGTCGCCCGCTCGCTCTCGTCGCGAACCCTTCCGGTCAGCGTGAGATGGAAGCGCCACTCGTCGAGAACGTAGGGATAGCCCCAGCGTGACAGCAGGATCTCCTGGCGCGGCGTGAGGCCGTTGGCACGCCGGCGGGCAAGCTCCGGTTCCTCGGCCGGCCGGCGGAATTCGTCGAACTCCACGACGCAGCGATCGGCGAGGTCCTGCAGTTCGGGGCAGCGCTTCGCCGGCACCAGCGCGAGGAAGCCGGACAATTCGGCCAACTCGATGGCGGGCACGGCGAAGGCGCGCTGGCCGGCCGCAAACCGGCCGACAGCCTCGACGAGATCGCGTTCCGACTGCTCATCGGTCAGCGCCATCGGCGCTTTCAGCGTGCCGTGAAAACCGTACAGGCACGGTTCGGCCACGATATCGGCCAGACGTTCCGGGGGAAAACCCTGCACCGGGCGAACGGCGCGGGACTGTCCGGTCTCGGGGTTGCGGCCCAGCCACTGGCTCGCGGTCGTGGCCAGCCCGTCTTCGGGCCGCGGTGCGTAGTAGAGGGCGTAGCGGGGGCGGGGCGCCGGCGGCGCGGTCTCCTGGCTCACGTGGCCGTCCCCGCGCGCGGACCGATCATGGCGAAGCGCAGCTGGCTGGAGACGAAATCGATGGCGGCCACGGCGGCGAGGATCAGCAGGATGATGAACGACACCTGCGGAAGTTCGAGCGTGCGGATCGCCTCCGCCAGATGCAGGCCGATGCCGCCGGCACCGACGATGCCGATGATGGTGGCCGAGCGCGTGTTCGATTCGAAGTAGTACAGGATCTGGCTGGCCAGCACCGGGAAGACCTCGGGCAGGATGCCGAACCGCACGCCCAGGATCCGACCGCCGCCGGTCGAGACAATTCCCTCAACGGGCCTTCGGTCGGCTGCTTCGATCGCCTCGGAGAACAGCTTGCCGAACGAGCCGATGTCGGAGGTCATGATGGCCAGCGCCCCGGCGAACGGCCCGAGGCCGACAACGTTGATCCAGATCAGCGCCCACACGAGGATATCGACGCTGCGGATCGTGTCGAGCGAGCGACGCGACAGGAAGCGCACCAGACGCGCCGTCGTGACGTTTCGCGCCGCCAGCAGGGCCAGCGGCACTGCCAGCACGGCCGCCGATAGCGTGCCCAGAAGGGCGATGGCGACGGTCTCGAGAAGCGCCATGACGAAAATCCTGACATGCGCCCAGTTGCCGGGATCGGGCGGCAGCATCAGCCCGAGGATCTCGCCCAACCGGCGGAGCCCGGCCAGGAAGGTGCCGCCGAAGAACCCGAGCTCGCCCATGCCATAGATCAGGAGTGCCAGCGCAGCGGCAGCGACCGCCGCTGCGGTGATCTGGGCGCGGTCCATCCGGCCGAAATGGTGCGGATGACGGCTGCGCACCGCCGCCAGGTCGATCTTCGGGCGGCCGGTCATCGGTGATTTTCTCCCAGGCCGATCAGGCGGTGGCGGACGCGAGCGGTGAGCATGTCGATGACGGCGACGGTGAGCAGGATCAGCACGAGGATCGCCGATACATCTGAATAATAGAATTTGCGGATGGCCTCGATCAGATCCTGGCCGATGCCGCCGGCGCCCACGAACCCCAGGACGGCCGACTCGCGCACGTTGATCTCGAAGCGCAGCAGCGCGTAGCTCACGAAATTGGACATGGTCTGCGGCAGCGCGCCGAAGCGCATCGCGACATGCCAGGCGGCGCCGGTCGACGAAATGCCCTCGACCGGTTTCATATCGATATTCTCGACGACCTCGGCGAACAGTTTGCCGAGGGCTCCCAACGTGTGGATCGCCACGGCGAGCACCCCCGCCATCGGCCCCAGCCCGAAGGCGATCACGAAGATCAGGGCGAAGACCAGCCCGGGCACCGTGCGGCAGAGTTCGCAGAAGCGGCGGACGGCGATGCGCAGCCAGCGGCTGGGCGCCACGTTGGCGGCGGCGAGGAAGCAGAGCCCGAAGGCGCCGGCGGCGCCCAGCAAAGTGCCGACATAGGCCATCAGCAGCGTCTCGCCGAGCAGCCGGAGCCAGCGCGGCAGGCCCCAGTACCATTCGGCCGGATCGGTCCATACCGGCGCGCCGCTCTCGAGATAGAACAGGCGCACGATGTAACTGGTGAAACGTCCGATATTCTCGAACAGACGCATCGGCGCCACTTCGGCCGAAATCGACGACAGAGCGATGGCTGCGACCACGCAGGCCGCGATCATGACGGAATGCCAGCGCCGGCTGCGCACCGTCGCTTCATAGGCGGCGAGGAGCGGGCGGAGCTGCGCCTGCGGCAGCTGGACAATCGGTGACGTCACGCGGTTTCCGGAACGCTTCAAAGGAGACGGGGAGCGTCCGGTGGCTGCGTCCGGACGCCCCCCATCATGGCTGCGGTCAGCTCTTTTGCTTGCGCAGGCTGTCGACGAACTTGATCAGCTCGACGACCGGCTCGTAGTGCTTGGCATCGACCGCCTTGAACTCGCGATCCTTGCCGTCCGAGAGCTTGTCGAACGCCACCTTGGCCTTGGTCGGCGCCTCGCTGAAGGCCTTCCAGATGGCGGCCTTCAGGTTGGCCGGCAGACTGTCGAGATAGGCGTAGGGCGAATTCGGGATGAGGTCCGACTTGTAGATGATGCGGTAGTCTTCCTTCTTCGCCAGGCCCTTGTTGGCCATGCGGGTCAGGTTCGAATCGTCGTCGGAGTTCCACCAGTTGGCGGCCACGTCGACCGTCTTCTGCTGCAGGGCGAGCACGGCGTTTTCGTGGCTGCCGGTGTAGACGACCCGGGCGAAGAAGTTCTCGGGATTGACCTTCATCTTGTTGAGCGCAAAGCGCGGGACGTTGTTGCCCGAGGTCGAGTTGGGGTCGACCAGGCCGAGGTTCTTGCCCTTGAGATCGTCGAACGTCTTGTAGGGACTGTCGGCCCGCACATAGAACACCGAGTAGTAGCCGACGGTGCCGTCGTTGTTGATGGTGGTGCAGAACGGATCGACCTTGACGCCGGTGACGATGGCGCGCGCGTAGGAGGCGGGGCCATAGCCCGCGATGTGGATGCTGCCGTTGCGCTGGCCTTCGATCACCGCGGCATAGTCGTTTGCCACGCGCAGGGTGACCTTGGTACCGAGTTCCTTGGACAAGTATTCGACGAACGGCGCATAGCGCTCGGTCACGCCGGACGCGTTTTCGGCCGGCACGACGGCGAACACGAGTTCGGGATAGGCCGCGCGCCAGCTTTGGGCCTGCGCGGTGCCGGTGAAGGCGAGCAGGCCTGCGGCGAGAGCAGTGCCCAGCGACAGACGACGGGTAAGCATTTCTGGATCTCCTTGTTGGGGTGAAGCGTCGTTCCGGGTCACGAGCCGGCGAGCGCGAGGCCGGGGCGCGCCTCGGCGGGCGTGTAGTCGGGGCGAGCGTCGGGACCGACCACGTCGTCCGATTCGAGGCCGTAGAGGTCGCGGGCCACGCGATCGGTGAGCTGGGACGGAACGCCGTCGAACACCACCCGTCCGTTCGCCAGCCCGACCAGCCGGTCGCAGTAGTTCCGTGCGATGTCGAGGCTGTGCAGGTTGCAGATCACGGTGATGCCGAGGTGGCGATTGATGTGCTGCAGCGCATCCATCACCACCTGCGTGTTGCGCGGGTCGAGCGAGGCGATGGGCTCGTCGGCCAGGATGAGCTCGGGCTCCTGGACCAGGGCGCGCGCGATGGCGACCCGCTGCTGCTGGCCGCCCGACAGGGTATCGGCCCGCTGGCCGGCCAGACGGGCCATCTCGAGCCCTTCCAGGGCCGAGAGCCCGAGGGCTTTCTCGTCGTCGGTCCAGATGTTGAACAGCGAGCGGGCCAAAGGCGCATGGAAGGCGCGGCCCATCATGACGTTGGTCAGGACATCGAGACGTCCGGCCAGGTTGAACTGCTGGAAGATCATGGCGCAGCGGGCGCGCCACTCGCGCAGGGCGCGGCCACGCAGCGCCGTGATGTCGATGTCGCCGTACCGGATCGATCCCTCCGACGGATCGTTCAGCCGGTTGATCATGCGCAGCAGGGTCGACTTGCCGGCGCCGGAGCGGCCGATGATGCCCACCAGCTGACCCGCCGGCACGACGAGCGAGACGGCATCCACGGCGCGCTTGTCGCCGAACTTCTTCACAACACCGTCCAGCCGCAGCATCGAGACCTCGAGGGTTCGCCTGCCTCGCTGGGTAGCGGTCCGAGACTGCGGCGCGGCGACGGTTTGGTTACAGCTCCGATACAGTGGGAAGTGGATAATTCATCCACTGCGGCGCATCGGCGAAGCGTCACGAAACGGACACCGTTCGTTCATGGCTCTCGCCTAGCGTTGGCCCTCCTGTTTCGAGGGAGTACCCGTCATGATCCTGCGCCGCCGCCACCTGATCGCCGCTTCAGGCCTTGCCGCCGCCGCCTCGGCGCTGCCCCGGGTCGCCATCGGCCAGACCGACCGGCGTCCCAGCATCACCATCGCGGTGCAGCAGATCGCCAACAGCGCGGCGCTGGAGCCCCTGCGCGAACAATCCAACGTCGGCCAGCGCGTGTTTTCCTTCATCTTCGAGCGGCTGATCGCGCAGAATCTGCTGGGCCAGCTCGAGGCGGTGCCGGGCCTGGCCGAGAGCTGGAAGCGGATCGACGAGCGCACGGTCGAATTCGCCCTGCGCAAGGGCGTTCGTTTCCACAACGGCGACGAGATGACGGCCGACGACGTCGTCTTCACCTTCAGCCGCGAACGCATGTTCGGTCCCGAGTACGACATCACCAGCAGCAAGACGCTGTTCACCTCGGTGCTGATCCGCGACTCGATCGAAGGCAAGAACCTGCCGCCGGAAGTGCCGGCCGTCGCCAAGCGCCTGTTCCCCGCACTCGAAAAGATCGAGGCGATCGACAAATACACGGTGCGCTTCACCAACCGCACGCCCGACGTCACGCTGGAGGGCCGCATCGGCCGCATGGGCAGCGACATCGTCTCGCGCCGCGCCTACGGCGAGGCCAAGACCTGGCTCGACTGGGCGCGCGCGCCGGTATCGACCGGTCCCTACAAGGTGCGCGAGTTCCTGACCGACCGTTCGTTGACCCTGGACGCCCATGACGACTACTGGGGCGGCCAGCCGCCGCTCAAGAGCGT
>JAUXST010000088.1 GCA_030679805.1 Reyranella sp.
CGCACGAAATGGGCTTCGCTCGCCGCGTCGCCAGCCTGCTGGTGTTCATGCACCAGGGCAAGGTGTGGGAGATCGGCCCGACCGCCGAGCTGTTCGCCAACCCGAAGACAGCGGAGTTCCGCCAGTTCGTCGGCAGCGAACTCTAGAATTTTTATCTCGAGTTTTGGCGGAGGGAATCTGCTGGCACTGCTAGCAGTTTTTCTTTAATAAAAAACTTGCAGGTTGAGCAGGATTTGGGGTATATTTTCGTCAGGCTGGCGCTTGGCATGTGAATGCGGGCGCCGGCCTTTTTCATGCCGGCAAAGACCTGCCCGCGCCCTCTGGAGTCCGCAAGAGGGGCCGCGGGTTCGCGTCCCAGAACGCAAGGTCGCCGCCGTGGGTCCTGACCCATGGACAGACAAAACAACAAGCCCGCCTTCCCGACGGCCGTCGCGGAGGCAACAACGTCGCCGGCCCACCGGCGCGCCGGGCACGATCGACCCGACGGCCGCAACGAAGGAACGAAACAACGTCCGCCGCTCGAAGGACGGACAGGTCTGGGCCCAACTCGGGGCCCAACACACGAGGCGTTTTGGTGGGCCCGCCGGGCCTGCGGAAAGGCTGATATTGCGGGCTCTTCGGCGGCTGGAGAGCCGAATTTCGGGGAGTCGGATTGGGCCTTTTTCACAAAGTTGGGCCCACAACACGACGAAAAGATCGTCGGCCCGGTTGCCGACGTCGTTCATGGTGTTCATGTTTCCGTCGCCCCGAGTTGCGCAGAGCAACTTCCGCGCTGAATCGAGAGGCCTTGTCTGCAACAAGCAAGGTCTCTCCGCTTCGCCCGGCGGAGTTCACCCCAAGGTAATTCGAGGGACTCGGCTCCCGGCCAAATCCCAGGGCACTCCATCACGTTGGTTCCCAATTTCGACTCGCCTGAAGCCACGGTCTATGTCTGAATTGGGAGAGGGGCTCTCGTTGTCCAAATCGCCACGTAAGTGCGATGCGACACCTGAGGTCATCGTCAGGAGGGGGCGATGTTGGAAAGTATCACTACGCCGCCTGCCTGGCGACGCCTGCTCCGCGGCAATCAGGACTGGTGGAGGAAGGGGCTTTTCCGACGGCGCAACACGGGAGTGGCGGCGGAAACCGTACGATTGCAAAGGCCTTTCAAGAGACGCGGCGGACACTCCTGGACCGGCGCGATTCCCGATTTCCTGTGCAACGATACTGCCACGAAGAACCGGGTGGCGTTCCGCTTCTTTGAAGGCGATGTGCTGGTTACCGCTTGCTCGAACGCCGGCCATGATGAAATCGCGACACTCGGCGGCGGCCGGCACGCCTTCTGGACGGACTTGTTTTGCTTCTCGACGACCGATAATTCCGATCCCAACACCAACGGTCGCTCATACGAACTCCGACGGACCTGGCGCGACACCGTCGGTCTCTGGCCGCTCGGCGGATGCACCATCTATGACCCAGCCTATGAATTGGAGAAAGCGGGCCGGGCCTATGTCTGCGCGCGTGAAACTGGCTTTGACGAGTCCCCGTACAGCCATACAATCGGTGAACATCTTCAGCAGATCGACTATCTGCGGGGCGCCTTCGATATCCCCACCGCCTTGCGGCCGTTCTGCAATGTTGACTTCAATGTAAGGCCAGGTGGTTTCGAGGCGGTGGTGAGAGATCTCGATGCGGTGATCATCGAGGAATGCTCCGACGTCGAGATCGTGTTCCGGGGCGTGGTCCTGAACCGCAACCGCCTGGCAGATGGAATCGTTGCGCCGGCAATCGAAGCTGGCCGGCAGGGGAGAGAGAACAAGCCCTTGGCCGCGGCCGCGTACAGTTGGTACTTCGAGGGGCTGCTCAAGGCGAGTGCGCGACGCGAGGAGTTCGCCGGCGAACTTTTGGCACTCATGCCGCACGGTAATGAACGGGACGAACTTCTGCGCGAAATAATTCGTAACGCAGAGCCGCGACGTATCGGCAGCGCCGCGCTCGTCGACGGCGTACATCGCATCGAGGCCGTGCTTGGCAAGCCCGCCGGGGTGTTGACGCACACGCAGAACTACAGGGCCGACGGCCGTCCCATCGGGTGGCCGCGGACGCTCCACGACGAAATCATGGAAACCTGTCGTGCGAATGGCATCCCTTTCATGCATCCCTGCGAGCTGGTTGAAAGGCACGGCGCAAAAGTGGCTCTCAAGGACGACCTCAGCCACTGGCGCGACGACTTCATGCCGGTCGTTGCCGAAGCCATCGGCACCTTCGTCGGCGAAGTCGTCGGCCAAAAGAGGTAGTCACCAAAAGGCGCCTGCAGGGGCGTCTCGACACGGGGGGCGAAAAATGACTTTAAGGCCCTGGCAGAAGGCCGGCGCCATCGGCCGGCGCAGCGTATGAGAAACGCGCCCTCGCTGCCGACGCTGGTCGGCGCGCTCGAGGCGCTGAACGGGCCGGCACCGGCGCTGGTCGCACTCGACCGCACGCTCGACTACGCAGCACTCCGTGCCGCGGCGCGTGGTGTCGCGACGTGGCTGGTGCAGAACGGCGTGTCGCCGGGCGCACGCGTGGCGATCGTGCAGCGCGACGGTCCGTGGGCCGCCGTCATGCTGCTGGGCGCGTCGTATGCCCATGCGGCGCTGCCGCTGAACCCAAACCTTTCGGCAGAGGATTACGCCTTCGCCATCACCGACTTCGACGTTGCCGCGGTCCTGGTCGAGCAGGGCGCCCTGGACCGGACCCGGCTCGACGCTGTCACCGCACCGATCCTGTCCTTCACGCCCTGGTCGATCCATGCGACCGGCACTGACACACCGGTTCCGGCCTTTGCCGATGCGCCGGCGTTTCTCCTCCACACCTCGGGGACGACGGCGCGTCCCAAGAAGGTGGTGCTGACGCAGGAGCGCATCTTCCGTTCCGCCAACGTCATCGCCAGCGCCCTGCAGCTCGGCGCCGCCGATCGCTGCCTCACCGGCATGCCCATGTTCCACGTCCACGGCATCCTCAATGCCCTGGCCTCGACCCTGGTGAGCGGCGGCTCGTTCGTGCATTCGGGGCCCTTCGACACGCTGGCGTTCTACACCCACCTGCGGGCGCTCGAGCCGACATGGATCACGGCGGTGCCGACGATGTATCACGCCATCGGCGCGAGGGCCGAGCTGGTCCCGCCCGATCGCAAGCTGCGTTTCCTGCGCAGTTCCTCGGCGCCTTTGTCCGACGTCCTGGCCGAGCGGCTCGGGCGCCTCTTCGCCGTTCCGGTGGTCTCGTCCTACGGCATGACCGAGATCGATCCCATCGCCTGCGTGTCCGTCGGCGAGACGCCGCCGCCGGGTGCCGTCGGCCGCCCGGCGGGCCTCGACGTGCGGCTGGCCGGGCCGGGGGGTGAGGAAGTCTCGGGCGACGCCATGGGCGAGGTGTGGGTGCGCGGCGCCAGAGTTATCGCGGCCTACGAGGCCGAGACCGAGATCAACCAGGCGGCGTTCAGCGATGGCTGGTTTCGCACCGGTGATCTTGCCCGCCGCGATGACGCGGGTTGGCTCTACCTCGCGGGCCGGATCAAGGAAATCATCAACCGCGCGGGGGAGAAGATCGCGCCGCTCGAGATCGACGCCGTTCTGCTGCGCCATCCCGAGGTGATCGAGGCGGCGGCCTTCGGCACGCCCGATGCGGTGCTGGGCGAGGACATCGCCGCTGCCGTGGTGTTGCAGCCCGGATCGACGCTTGCCGAGCACGAGTTGCGGGCCTGGCTTGCCGAGCGCCTGGCCTTCCACAAGTGCCCGCGCAACCTGCATTTCGTTTCGGCCCTGCCCAAGGGGCCGACAGGCAAGCTGCTGCGCGGTGCGCTCAGCCGGACGCCCGTGCCGGCCGCGCCCCAGGACGATACTGGGGGCGATATTGGGGGCGACGGCAGGACCGGGGATGTCGCCCTGGTCTGCGCCGTCTGGGCCGAGGTGCTGGGCCTGGGCGACGTCGCGCCCGACGCGAACTTCCTCGACCTCGGCGGCTCTTCGACGGCGGCGCTCGATATCCTGGACCGCCTGTCCGAACGCCTCGGCCGTGACCTGCCGGTCGACGTGCTGTTCGACAGCGACACGCCCATCGCCTTTACCGCCGCTCTCCGACGGCTTAACGGGAAGCCGACCAGGGCCGCGCCGGCCTGATCACGCCAGCTTAATCACGACGGCGGCCGCGACATGCCCGCGCCGCGCCGCCCAGCGTCCCTCCAGCAGCATGTCCTTCGGGAAGGGCGTCCCCTCGACGGCGAGCCGGGCGACGAAGCTGTCGTTCCGGGCGCTGCGCTCGACGATCAGCGCCTGTGGCGGCAGGGCGCACCGCGCCAGCGGGTAGATCGCCTTGTACAAGGCCTCCTTGGCGCAGAATACGCGCAGCAGCGTTTCCGCGGCAAGGCGTGGATCGGAGCGCCGGATCCATCGCTGCTCCTGCTCGCTGAGGATGAGCCGGGCCACGCCCTGCGGCAGTGGTCGATTGGCCTCGACATCGATGCCGATGCCGGCGCAGTCGTCGGTGCTTGCGAGCGCGACCGCGGCCAGCGTGGTGCAATGGGTGATCGAGCCCACGATCCCCGGTGGCCAGGCGGGGCGGCCGTCCGCCTCGCGGCAGAGCGGCGCCTCCTTTCCCAAGGATGCCAGGAGGCTGCGCGCCAGGCTTCGGCCGGCCGCGAATTCACGGCGCCGCCGCCCGACGGCCACCGCCACGAACGTCCGCTCTTCGGGGAGCAGCGTCGCGCTGTCCGCCATCGCCGGGTCCATTTCCGAGACATGCACCCAGTCCGGCAGCAGCGGCGCGAACAGTGGCATCGCCATTGCCGATCGTGCGGCGTCAGTCGGTGGCGGCAAGGTGGTCGGCAGCGCACGTGTCTCGGTTTCGGTCATCTCGTAGGCAACCTAAAGAGATGCAGGATAGTATGTGGGATATGAAGTCCCTGTGACTCAAAAAACGACTGAAGATGGCCACTAAGATGCCACGGCTGGAATTTTCGGACCGGTCCGCGATTCGAGCCTGAGTCGAAGAGAATCTTCTAGTTCAGGCGGGCTGGCGCTTTGCGAATTTCCGAACAAACAGATTCCGAACAACTCGTGTTCGGAAAATCGCTGTCGCAACCTGCTCTAGAAGACGCAATCCGCGCGGGCCGCCGGCGGAATGGGATCGGCCGGCATATCGAGGCGGCAGTGATAGTCGAACGCCGCCCGGTATGGCTCCGCAATGCGTGCCTTGGCCTGGATGGGGAGGACGAACCGGCCGCCGCGCCGGTCGATCTGCTGGCGGCCATAGCCGATGTTGGTGCCGTCGGCGAAATAGGCATCGAAGAACGAATGTCCCGCCGACGAGGTGAACTCCACGACCAGGATAGCGCCGTCCAGGCACTCGAAGCGCGGGCCGCTGCGCAGCACGCCGGTTTCCGTGGTCTTTCCGGAGGGACCGGAGATCGTCCAATTGGAAGTGGAGGCCGTCCGCGACCTCTCCGCCTTCAGGATACCGCAGGCGAGCGTCGTCGCGGCCGGGGTATTCGAGGTCTTGGCGCTCGGAGTTGGGGTACTTGCGGTTTTGCCACTCGGGGTCTGGCCGTAGGTCGGTCCGGCGAGGAGCACCGCGAGCAACAGCAAACCGGCACGTCTCATTTGGGCAGGGCGTCCAGCGCCTTCTTGGCGTCGGCGTCGTTCTGTGCGGCGGCCTGTTGCAGCCAGGTCCGCGCCTTGGCGGGATCGGCCGTGAGGCCGGCGCCGCCCTTGGCCAGCAGCAGGCCCAGCTTGCGCTGCGCCTCGGCCACGCCTGCAAGTGCTGCGCGCTCATACCAGTCGGCGGCGCGGGCACCCTCGGGTGCAAAGCCGCCACGGGCAGGCTGGGTCAGCGGATCGTAGAAGGTGCCGAGTTCGAGCTGGGCCGCCGGGTTGCCGGTTTCGGCGGCCCGCCGGAACAGCAGGAAGGCCGCGGGCGTGTCGCCCGCCTTCAGCGCGTCGCGGCCCTTGGCCAGCACGGCCTCGGGCGTGGGTTTGGTGGCGAGATAGTCGGCGATCGTGTCGCGGACGGATTTCTTTGGTGGTTCCACGGTCGGTGATGTGGGCGGGGTTGGGGGCGGTGCGGTCGCGACGACGTCCCGCGGATGCAGCTTGAAGTAATAGTAGTAGCCGTAGCCTGCGCCTCCCACGATGAGGAGCGCGATCAGGACGATGGCCCAGTTGGGAAAGCCCGAGCGCGGCGGCACAGGCGCGGGATCGCGCGCCGCACGCAGCTCCGGCTTGGGTGGCTCGAAGGGCGGGGGCAGCGGCTCGGGCGCCGGTTCCGCGGGCGGTGCGGGCTGTTGCATCCGACGGAGCCGAACCGTGTCGTCGTAGGTGCCGCTCGAGCCCGCCGCGCCCGAGGTCAGCATCGTCGGCCAGGCGACCACCGTCGTGCCCACCACGCCGATGTCGGGTTCCTTGACGCGGAGCCGGATCGTGGCGATGCCGGCGAGGCGGTCGCAGATCTCCGGGCCGAGATGGAATTCCAGGACACCGCCCTTGCGCTCGACCTGGGCGGGGATGAGCCAGGCCTCGGTGCGCCGCCAGCCATCATCGGCAAGATGGATGTCCGGGCCCTGCTGGCGCTGGATCGAGAGCGCCAGGCCTTCTGGCGCAGCATCGAGTTCGCTCACGCGCAGGACGGCATGACCCGGCTCGGCAAGGACGACGACGGAGGCGCGGACCGGCATGGGAGCGCTCAGGCGGGCACGGCGCGCAGGATGGCGCCCAGGCGATCGTTCTGCTCGGGCGTGATCTCGCGGCCGCCCTCGTAGCCCACGTTGTCCATGGCGAGTTGCAGGAAGGCGCGCATCCAGTCCTTGCAGTAGTCGGCGTAGATCGGCGCCGGATCCTCGCTCAACCGCGGGATGCCGTCGATCGTCATGGTCGGATGCTCGAACACGCGGCGGGTCGGCGCGTTCGGCGGCAGGCCGGGGCGCTGCTCGAGCGGCAGGCGGTCGAAGCCCAGCGCACTGATGTAGCCGTTGAGCGCCGAGGCGGCCGTGCGCACCTGGCGCTCGGCGATCTCCTCCCACTTGGCGTTGGCGGCGTTCTCCAGCGCCCGGACGTCGCCCGAGAGTTGGTCGATGACCTTCAGGCGATGCGCGCCCACCACCAGCTCGTCGATCAGCCAGCCGAGGTGCTGGCGGTCGACGCCGAAATGCGACAGCGCCTTCTCGTCGGCGCCGACGCGGCGCATGTTCTCCAGCCAGTACTCGGCGGCCTCGCGGGCGAAGCGCTCGGCGCGGTCTTCCAGCACGCCGGACGGCGGCGGCGCACTGCGGCCGGCATCGTCGCCAAAGACGTCGGCGAAGATGGCGCCCAGGTCGACCGCGGCGCCGGTCGATTGCGCCACCGGCCCCCCGGCCTTGCCGTTGGTGGCGGCCTGCTCGTCGGAGGGCCGGGCGGTGGCGATGCGGAAATAGATGTCGCGCAACGCGGTGTCGGCGATCTGCAGCGCCGCCACCAGCTCGCCGAAGAGCTGCTGCTGGATGCAGGTCGCGAGCCCGCGCAACACTGTGTGCACGAGGTCGCGCTTCTTGGCGCGGGCATCGCCGTCGGAGGCGCTGTGGAAGCCGGCGAGGCGGTCGACCAGGCGGCGGACCTGGATTTCGAGCTGGCCGCGCACTTGGGCGCGCTTGATCGCGGGATCGCAGACCGGGATCAGGCTCTTGACCAGGTAGGCGACGCCGCCGTCGTTGGCGCGGAAGGCCTCGTCCCAGGCGCGGGCGGGGTCGGAGAAATGACGCCGCACGTCGTCGTTCTCGACGAAGTGCGTCCGCAGTTCGCCAGCGCGCTGGGCGAAGTCCTGGGCAATGCCGATCTCGCGGGTGCCGTCGTAGTCCATCAGCCGTTCGTCGATCACCGTCGGATTGCGCAGCCAGAAGCTGTTGTCGAACGGCCGGCCGTTCCAGTTGAGCGGCCACTCGCCGCGGAAATTATTGACCAGCGAGTTGCCGAGCCGGGCGCTCCAGCGCAGCCGGCGCGACTCCTCGGTCTCGCCGGCCTTCTGCTCGAACTCGCGGTCCATCTTGGTCAGCACCAGGAACAGCGCGTTCTTCTGCCTGGCGCGGTCGGCCGGCGTGGCGCCGATCGTCTGGTCGATCCACGCCGTCATCATGTCGGAGAGGTCGCGGACCTCCTGGTTGCCGTCGGGGATGCAGAGCAAGATTGCGCTCAGCTCACGCTCGGCGGAGTAGCGCTGGAAGAGATAGGCGACCTTGCCGCGCAACAACAGCTCGCGCAGCGGGTTGGCGCCTTCGGCCACGCCCTTGGTCTTGGCGACATCGTCGAGGTTGGCGAGCTTCAGCCGCGACCGGGCGCCGGGGAAGTCGAGCAGGTCGGTATGGTCGAAGAAGTCCCACGGCTTCTCGTCGATGGCGACGTTGAGCTCGGCGGTGAGCGCACAGACCAGCGAGCGCGGCAGCCTGGCGTCGGGCGAGCTGCGGCCGTCGGCCTGCTTGGGCCGCACCAGCAGCGGATCGTCGGAATCGGCGCCCAGGCGGTCGAGCGTAAGGACGTCGACGATGCTCTTCTCGCGCGGGATCAGCGCGTCCATGCCGAGCAGGGCCTCGGGGGCGAAGGCCAGCTTCTGCAGGCCGTCGTAGAGTGTGAGGTAGAGGTCGGTGAAGGGCTGGAAGTCGTACCACAGCACCGACCACAGCCGGGCGCGGTCGTGGCCCGACAGGCGCGGCGCCAGATCGATCGCCTCGCGCCAGTAGTCGGTGCGCAGCTCCGACGTGACGCCGGCGAAGAAGGTGTCGAAATACTCGATCAGGTCAAGCACGTCGTCGGACTCGAGATCGCCCACCGGCGTCGGCTGTGCCTTGGCGCGGAGTTCAGCCAGGCGCTTGCGGATCGCGGCACCATCCGGGCCCTCGAACTCGGCCTTCTGATGATCGAAATCGAGCAGGAAGGAATTGCCCAGGATCTTCACGATGTCGGTCTGCGTCAGCAGCCGCACGCGCACCGGAAAGTCGGCGGCACCGTCGCTGAGGCCGAGGCCGAAGCGGGTGACCAGGCCGGTCGACTCGCGATTGCCCGGCGGGTTGATCTCGCGCAGGAAGTCGTAGGTCTTGTCGGCGAAGCGCGCCTGCAATGGGCGGCCGTCGCGGCTGGCCAGGATCGAGACCAGGTAGGATTTGCCGGCCTGGCTGGGGCCAAAGACGCCGACACACATGCGCCGGCGGGCGGCGCGCGCCAGCTTGCGGCTCTGGTTGCGGACCTTCTGCAGCTCGCTGATCAGCGACGGGGCTTGCTGGGCCACGGTCGGCGATTGCGCCGCAGCCGTCTTCAGCCAGTTCACGCCCTCGCCCGCGGCGACGGCCAGCGATTCGCAGTCCTGGGCCAGCTTGAGATCGACGGTGTCCATGATCTTTCCGAGGTGTCCCTAACCGGTCTTCAGCATGCCGGTGTCGAGCCAGTAGCCCTCACGGCGCGGCAATGTTTGCAGGCGGAGCGTCAGGCGGTCGAGCGCCACGGCGCGGCCGTCGCGATTGGTGATCTGGCGCAGGCGGAAGCGCTCGACGTCGCCCGAATCCTTGTCCTTGGGCTTCACCCGCGCGAGCGCGATGTTGAACGGCGTTTCGCGGGCATGGCGCTCGGCATACTCCGGCTTGGCAAATTCGAGCGCGTAGAGCCTTGCCGCTGGCCAGCGTGCCAGGTCGAGCTGGCGGGCGCCCAGCCACATGGGCCCGCGGAACTCGAAGCCGATCTCGGGTAGTTCGTAGTCGCGGTTGTCGAGATCGACGTCGCGATAGACCAGGTCTTCCTTCTGCAACCGTCCGCCGCCATCGAGCTTGCCGATGAACTTGGCGATGCTCTTGGACTTCAGCAGATCGGAGCGGAACGAGAAGTCGGGGAGCTGCGACTGGGCCAGTGCGGCGATCATTGCGCCCACCGCCACCGTGGTCTTGGGATCCTCGACCCTGAGGCGTGCGTCGCGGAACGGATACCAGGCGCCGACGCGGTACTCGTGCAGCGAGATCACCCGCTCCGGCGGCAGCGGCAGCAGTTCCATCACCAGGGAACGGATGCCGGGCAGGCGCGAGGGCCGGCCGGAGAGCAGCAGGATATCGCAATCGTAAGCGTGCACGATCTCGGCGAGCGGCGCCAGCACGCGCGCCATCTCGGCCCGCACGGTCTTGTCGAGGTTCGGCAGGTCGACCGGGAAGACGACGGCCTTGAGGTCAAAATCCTTGGCGCCGCGCTTGCGGGCCGCGTCGTTGACGAAGGTCACGACCTCGGCCGACGGTTTGGCGCCTTCCGGGAAGAACGAGTCGTAGGTCCTGGGTTCGGCCGCCACGACCCCCGAGGTGGGGTCGTAGGTCTCGGCAGCACGCAGGAATTCGAGCGCCACGGGATGGGCGATCTGCAGCGCGAACTGCTGGCGCAGGTTGCGATGGATCACGTCCTCGCCGCCGCGATCGCCGCCCACCAACTCGGCCATGAGGTCGGCGGGATTGGCGATGCCGGTGGCACGCAGCGCCGCCTCGATCGGCGGCAGTACGTGGCCCTGCACGACGCGCAGCAGGATGTCGTCGCCCGCCACATTGAAGCCCTCGCGGAACTTCTGCTCCGGCAACAGCGTCACCGAGGTGCCGGCGCCCTCCAGGCGGTAGGAATTGATGATGAGGTCGGTCGTGCCGCCGCCGACATCGATGCTGGCGATACTGAGCACGTCCTCGGCCGGCCGGCCGCGCGGCTTGCGGGCGATCTGGAAGAAGCGGCGCGCGTCGCCGCCGAAATTGCGGGCCACCTCGGTGTAGAGATAGACGAGCTGGGTGCAGCTCGCTTCGTCCCAGTCGGTCAGCACGCGCGGCGCGGGTGCTGCGGGATCGTCGAGCTTCCAGCCCATCATCATCCAGACGAGGTCGCGCGCGGCTTCGGCGCGCTTGCGGAAGATCAGGCGTTCGGCCAGCGGCATGCCGGTGGGCAGGGTGAGCACGATGCGGCGGAGCCGGCGCGGTGTCTCGGCATGGGCGCGGCGGCCGCGCTGTTGCGGCGAGTTCATCAGGGTGAGGGCCTGCAGCAGCACCTCGGAGAGCACGAAGGTCATCACCGAGGAGCGGGAATAGAGCGGCTCGAACACCGGCAGGTGGTCGGCCGAATCGGCGTCGGCATCGACCAGATGCAGCGGCTCGCCCTTCTGGTT
>JAUXST010000098.1 GCA_030679805.1 Reyranella sp.
TTTGAGGTCCTGCAGGAGGTTGATCACCTGGGCCTGGATCGAAACGTCGAGCGCCGACACCGGTTCGTCGCAGACGATCAGCTTGGGTTGCGAGGCGAGCGCGCGGGCGATGCCGATCCTCTGGCGCTGGCCGCCGGAGAACTCGTGCGGATAGCGCAGCGCATGCCAGGCGGACAGGCCGACCTCGGTCAGCAGCTCGTCGATGCGCCAGCGCATCGCGGCACCGGAGGCGAGGCCATGCAGGCGCAGCGGCTCACCCAGCGTCTGGCCGACCGTGAGGCGCGGATTGAGCGAGGCATAGGGATCCTGGAAGATGATCTGCATGTCGCGCCGCAGATCACGCAGCGCGCCGCGATTGAGCGTTCGCACGTCGCTGCCGGCGAAACGGATGGTGCCCGAGGTCGCCTCGATCAGCCGCAGCACCATGCGGCCGGTGGTCGACTTGCCGCAGCCCGATTCGCCCACCAGCGCCAGCGTCTCTCCGGGCGCCACATCGAAGGAAAGGCCATCGACGGCGCGCACCGTGCCGACGGCGCTCTGGAAGACGATGCCGCGCTTGACCGGAAAGTGCTTGGTCAATCCGCTGACGGAGAGGAGGGGTTCGATGCTCACGCAGCGGCTGCTTCGGCAAGTACCTGATCGAGCGGCGCTTTCCAGCAGGCCGTCCGGTGACCGCGGCCGATCTCGCGCAGTTCAGGCGCTTTGCTCCGGCAGTGCGCGTCGGCCAACGGACAGCGCGGGCTGAAGCGGCAGCCGGGCGGGAGGGCATAGGGATTGGGCACGACGCCCTCGATGGCGATCAGCCGTTCGTCGCCGTCGCTGCCGAGTCGCGGGATCGAGCCCAGCAGGCCCAGCGTATAGGGATGCTGCGGGTCGGCGAACAGGAGGTCGACCGGGGCCTCCTCAACGATGCGGCCGGCGTACATCACGATCACCCGGTGCGCGATCTCGGCCACCACGCCGAGATCGTGGGTGATCAGCATGATGGCGGCGCCGGTGCGCTCGCGCAGATCGCGCAACAGGTCGAGGATCTGCGCCTGGATGGTGACGTCGAGGGCCGTCGTCGGCTCGTCGGCGATCAGGATCTTGGGATCGCAGGCCAACGCCATGGCGATCATCACGCGCTGGCGCATGCCGCCCGAGAGCTGGTGCGGATACTCGTCGAGCCGCGTCTCGGGCGAGGGGATCCTTACCAGCCGCAGCATCTCCAGCGCGCGGGCGCGCGCCTCGGCCTGGCTCACCACACGATGCAGGCGGACGGCCTCGATGATCTGCTCGCCCACGGTCTGCACCGGATTGAGGCTGGTCATCGGCTCCTGGAAGATCATCGAGATCGCGTCGCCACGCACGGCCTGCATCTCGTGCTCCGGCAGGTCGAGGAGATTGCGGCCCTCGAACGTGATCTCGCCCGCCGCAATGCGCCCCGGCGGGTTCGGCACCAGCCGCATGATCGAGAGCGACGTCACCGACTTGCCGCAGCCTGATTCGCCCACGATGCCGAGCGTCTCGCCCGGCGACAGCGTGAAGCTCACGCCATCGACGGCGGCAAACACGCTGCCACCGGAGCGGAACTCGGTGCGCAGGTCTTTGACTTCGAGGAGAGGCGTCATCGGACCGCAAGCCGCATCAGTTCACCGGCCGCGACTGGGGCAGACGCTCCTTGGTGCCGTAGACCGGCGGCGCCAGCTGGTCGGCGGTGCGGCCGGCCCAGTCGCGCTGGCTGACGGTCTCCAGCCGCTTGCGCTGGCCTTCGATCAGCCCCGCAGTCGCCGCCTCGACGTCGACCGTCAGCACCTTGCCGTCGCGCACCACCTGCGTGCCGTCGACATAGACGTGGCGGATGGCGCGGTCGCTTGCGGAATAGATCAGGCTGCGCACCGGCTCGTGCGCCGGCTGCATGTAGGGATGGCTCATGTCGACCAGTGAGAAGTCGGCCTTGCAGCCCGGCGCCAGCCGTCCGAGGTCGGGACGGCGCAGCATCTTGGCGCCACCGACGGTGGCCGCCTCGAAGGCGTGCCGGGTCGTGCCCATCTTGTAGTTCATGGTGAAGACGCGCGCGAGGTAGCAGACGAGACGGATCTCATCGAGCATGTTGTGCGGGAAGGTGTCGGTGCCGATGCCGACGGTGATGCCGGCGTTCATGTAGCGGCCGATCGAGTTCATCACCATGCCGCGCCGGGCGAATACCGTCGGACAATGGGCGACGGATGCCCCTGAATCGCGCAGCCGTTCGAAGTCGTTGGCATGCGGATAATGGATCTGTGGGTGGTCGTTGAGGAAGATGCCGTGGCCGATGATGAGGTCGGGACCCAGTACGCCGATCGAGTCGAGCCATTCGATGGGCGTCTTGCCGTGGCGACGCACCATCTCATGGAATTCGACGACGGCCTGGCAGGCATGGGTCTGCATCGGCAGGCCGCGCCGTTTGGCTTCCTGCAAGGCTTCCTTGAAGAAGCCTTCGCCGCAGGTGTCGATCTGCGCTGGGCCGACCATGCCGGAGATGCGACCGCTCGGGTGGTTCGCCGCTTCGTCGAGCATCTTCATCGAGTTCTCGAAGGCCTTCGCGCCGGCCTTCTCGTCCCAGGCATATTCCACCGTGTGGCCGTTCTTGGTGTACCAAACGCCCTGGCGCATCATCGGACAGACGACGGCGCGGATGCCGGTCGAGGCGAGGTCGTCGACCCAGCCGTCGCGCGCCATCGAGAGATCCGCGATCGTCGTGACGCCACTCTTCAGCAGTTCGGACAGCGCCACCTTGGTCGAGGGCCCAGCGTCCTCCGGATTCAGGCCGAACACCGTCAGGTACTCGTAGAGCGAACTCTGGCCCAGCTTGTCGCTGCCGTATTCCTCGGTCAATCCCTTGTTGGCCGGCTCCGAGAAGGGATGGCTGTGCACGTTCACGAGGCCGGGGATGATCATCATCCCCCTGCCCTCGATGGTCGTGTCGACCGGGCCGACATGATCCGGCCCGACATGAACGATCTCGTTGCCCTTGAACACGAAATCGGCGTTCTCAAGATAGACGTGCCGCTGTTCGGCCTCGTTCCACGCAACGACGTGGTCGAGGCCGGCGATCTTGGTCGTCTTCATGGGTCGTTTCTCTCCCGCTGGCTACTTGAGCGCGATGCCGAGGCCCTTGTAGAGCGCGCAGCCGTAGTTGCCGTGCGCCTTCATGGGCTTGAGCCTGGCCCCGCTCACCAGGAACAGCGGCTCGTGATAAAGTGGGATCCAGACGAAGGCGTCGTGCACCTTCTGCTGCACAGCCTGGTAGGCGACCGCGCGTGAAGCATCGTCGAGCGCCTGCGAACCCTTGTCGAGAAGTTCGTCGGTCTCCTTGTCCCTCCAGTTCATCCGGTTCGGCGTCGGGGTATTGGCCGAGCGGAAGTAGAGATTGAGCGCATCGCCGGCGCTGACGTAGGGGAAGCTCATGCCGAAGGCGTCGAACTCCTGGGTCGCGAGCTTGCCCCAGGCCACGGTCGAGTCGAAGAGCTGGATCTGCAGGTCGACGCCGACCTTGCGCAAGTCGCCCTGGACCGCTTCGGCAATTTCCTTGAAGGCGCCAGAGATGCCGTAGACGATCGGCGCGAGCTTCTTGCCATCCTTGTAGCGGAACCCGTCCGAACCCTTCTTCCAGCCGGCCTCGTCGAGCAGCTTCTCGGCTTCCTTGATGTTCTCACCATACTTCGCGCGGTCGAGCTTGGGATTGAAGTCGAGGACGGTCGGCAGCAGCATCGTCGAGGCCGGTTCGGCGAAACCGAAGGTGACGGCCTCGGTGATGGCCTTCTGGTCGACCGCGAGGTTCATGGCCTGGCGTACGCGGACGTCACTCACCATGGCATGGTCGATCTTGAAGCCGATGAAGTAGCTCCAGAAATAATTCTCGGCCTTCGAGACGCTGAGCGACTTGTTGGCCATCAGCTCCTTCAGCGACCAGTAGGGCACGTACTGGCTGGCGTCGGCCTGGCCGGCCTGCAGGGCAGTGACGCGGGTGTTCTCCTCGGGCACGACCTTCCAGATCACCTTGTCGACCTGGGCTTCGGTATAGTCGTAGATGCCCGGCCCCCAGCTGTAGCCCTTGTGCTTGGCGAGCACGGTCGAATCGCGCGGCGTCCAGCTTTCCAGGCAGTAGGGGCCGGTGCCGTCGAACGCTTTCACGCCGAAGTCGGCACCGAGCTGCTTGGCCTGCTCGGCATTGACCACGGTGTGGAAGTACTGGGTCATCTGGAACAGGAGTTCGGAGAACGGCTTCTTGAGCTTGTATTCGACGGTGACGTCGTCGGGTGCCGAGATCTTGTCGACGTCGCCCATGCGCCACTTCACCAGGCCCTTGGTCTCGGGATCGAGCCAGCGCTCGTAGCTCGCAACCACGTCCTTGGCCGTCATCTTCTTGCCGCTGCAGAAGGTGACGTCGTCGCGCAGCTTGAAGGTGTAGGTGAG
>JAUXST010000100.1 GCA_030679805.1 Reyranella sp.
AGCCCAGCGAGACAGGCAGGAATACTTTCCAGCCCAGCCGCATCAGCTGATCATATCGGTAGCGAGGCAGCGTGCCCTTGGTCCAACTGAAGACGAACAGCAGGAACGCGATCTTGAGTGCGAACCAGACGACGCCGGGCACATAGGTGAAGGGCGCGTGTGGGATCGGCGACATCCAGCCGCCGAGGAACAAGATAGCTCCCATCGCCGAGAGCAGGATCATGTTGGCGTATTCGCCAAGGAAGAACAGGCCGAACGTCATCGCCGAATATTCAGTGTGGAAACCTGCAACCAGCTCGGCTTCGGACATCGGCAGATCGAAGGGTGTGCGGTTGGTTTCCGCCAGGGCCGACACGAAGAAGATCACGAACATCGGCAGCAGCGGCAGGAAGAACCAGTGCCAGAACCATCCCGATTGGGCGACCACCACATCGGACAAGTTGAGCGAACCCACGCACAGCAGGACCGTGATCAACACGAAGCCGATCGAAACTTCGTAAGAAACCATCTGCGCCGCCGAACGCAGCGCACCGAGGAAGGCGTATTTCGAGTTCGATGCCCAGCCGGCTATGATGATGCCGTAGACGCCGAGCGAGGAGATGGCGAAGAGGTAGAGGATGCCGACGTTGATGTCGGCGATGACCCAGCCGCTGTCGAAAGGCACCACCGCCCAGGCGACCAGGGCCGTCATGAAGGTGATCATCGGCGCAATGATGAACAGCACGCCGTTGGCGCTCGAAGGAACGATGGTCTCCTTCAATACCAGCTTCAGGCCGTCGGCGAAGGGCTGCAGCAATCCGAAGGGGCCGACCACGTTGGGGCCTCGGCGTAGCTGGATCGACGCCCAGACCTTGCGGTCGACGTAGGTCATGTAGGCCACGGACACCAGCAGCGGCACCGTAACAGCCAGGCACTGGGCCAGCATGACGACGGCCTGGCCCAGCCAATTGGTCGTGAAGAAGTGGATCAGATCAGCGCTCATGCCCTACTCCGCCGCCATGAGTTGGGCGCGCGAGGCCATGCACTCGGCCATCGTCTTCGATGCCCGGCTGATCGGGCAAGTCATATAGAAGTTGGCGATCGGTGACACGAAGGGTGCATCGGACACGGTCCCGGCCTTGCCGAACATTCCCCATGAACCGGCCGCCTGCTGATCGAGGGCGGCAAAGTTCTTGTTCACGGCGACGAGCCGGGCCCGAACCTCGTCGAGCGTGTCGTAGGGCAAGGTCTTGCCCAGTCGTTCCGACAAGGCGCGCAAGACCGCCCAGTCCTCGCGGGCATCGCCCGGCGGGTAGGCCGCGCGCTGGCCGAACTGCACTCGGCCCTCGGTATTTACGTAGGTGCCGGGCTTCTCGGTGTAGGCAGCCCCCGGAAGGATGACGTCGGCGCGGTGAGCCCCAGCATCGCCGTGGTGCCCCTGATAGATCACGAAGGCCTTGCCGAGCCGCTCGGCGTCGATCTCATCGGCGGCCAGGAGGTAGACTACTTCGATCTCGCGCTTCTCGCAGCCGGCGAGGATGCCGGCGACATCGCACCCGCCTTCGGCCGGAACAAGGCCGAGATCCAGACCGCCGACGCGCGCAGCCGTCGTGTGAAGGATGGCGAAGCCGTTCCAGTCGGGGCGGACGGCATCCAGCTTCTCGGCGAGATCGCGGGCCATCGCCAGGACCGCCGCACCGTCCTCGCGGGCGAGCGCGCCCATGCCGACGACGATCAGCGGATGCTTCGCAGTCTTCAACTTCTCGAAGAAACCGAGCTTGCCGTCGATCAGATCACGCAGCGTGGCCGGGCCGGCGCCGAGGCGCTCGACCGGATAGGTGAGGTCGACCGCCGGGCCGACGCTGGCAATGGCGCAGTGCCCTGCCAGGTAGCGCTTTCGCAGCCGCGCGTTCAGGACCGGGGATTCCCAACGCGGGTTGGTTCCGATCAACAGGACCGCATCCGCCGAATCGATGCCGCGCACGCCCGGATTGAAGATGTAGCTGCCCCGAGGTCCGCCATCGAGCTTCGCGCCGTCCTGGCGGCAATCGATATTGGGCGAGCCGAGCGCTGTCACCAGGTCCTTGAGCGCCACCATGGCTTCGGCGTCGCACTGGTCGCCGGCGATCGCGGCGATCTTGGTACCATCGAGGCCCTTGAGCTTGGCCTCGATTGCGCCGAACGCCTGATCCCAGGTCGCCTCGACCAGCTTGCCACGATGCCGCACGTAGGGCCGGTCGAGACGCTGGTGCCGGAGCCCGTCGAGGGCGTGGCGCGTCTTGTCGGAAATCCACTCCTCGTTCACGTCGTCGTTCAGGCGCGGCAGCACACGCATCACCTGCGCGCCACGCGTGTCGACGCGGATATTTGAGCCGAGGCCGTCCATCACGTCGATCGACTCGGTCTTGCTGAGTTCCCATGATCGCGCCTCGAAGGCGTAGGGCTTGGAGGTCAGCGCACCCACGGGGCAAAGATCGACCAGGTTACCGGAGAGCTCCGTGGTGAGTGCATGTTCGACATAGGTCGTGACTTCCATGCCCTCGCCGCGTCCCGTCGCGCCCAGTTCCTCAACGCCCGCCACTTCGGTGGCGAAGCGGATGCAGCGCGTGCAATGGATGCAACGGTTCATCGATGTCTTGACCAGCGGGCCCAGCTCCTTGTCCGGCACGGCGCGCTTGTTCTCATGATAGCGGCTGCGGTCGAAGCCGTAGGCCATCGCCTGATCCTGCAGGTCGCACTCGCCGCCTTGATCGCAGATCGGGCAATCAAGCGGATGGTTGATCAGCAGGAATTCCATCACACCCTTGCGCGCCTTCTGCACCATGGGTGTGTTGGTATGGATCACCATGTTGTCCATGACCGGCATGGCGCAGGAGGCGATCGGCTTGGGCGCTTTTTCCTGTTCAACCAGGCACATGCGGCAATTGCCGGCGATCGACAGGCGCTCATGATAGCAGAAGCGTGGAATCTCGACGCCCGCCAGCTCGCAGGCCTGCAGGACGGTGATGCCGGCCGGCACCTCGATCTCGATACCGTCGATCTTCATCTTGGGCATTGCCTGTTCCCCGCCCCTACTCGGCCGCCAGCTTTTCGGTGCGCGCGCGGATGCGGCGCTCCATCTCGGGCCGGAAATGCCGGATCAGTCCCTGGATCGGCCAGGCAGCCGCGTCGCCCAAGGCACAGATCGTATGGCCTTCGACCTGCTTGGTGACTTCTTCCAGCGCGTCTATCTCCTCGAGGCGCGCGTTGCCCGTCACCATGCGTTCCATCACGCGCCACATCCAGCCGGTGCCCTCACGGCACGGCGTGCACTGGCCGCAGCTCTCATGCTTGTAGAAGTAGCTGAGCCGCGCGATCGCCTTCACGACGTCGGTCGATTTGTCCATGACGATGACCGCCGCGGTACCGAGGCCCGATCTCTGGTCGCGCAAGGAGTCGAAATCCATCAGGACGGTGTCGCAGATCGACTTGGGTAGCAGCGGCACCGAAGCACCGCCCGGGATCACCGCCAGCAGATTGTCCCAGCCGCCGCGCACGCCGCCAGCATGACGATCGATCAGCTCGCGCAGCGGGATACCCATCTCCTCTTCGACGTTGCAGGGCTTGTTCACGTGCCCCGAGATACAGAAGAGCTTGGTGCCGGTATTGTTGGGCCGGCCGATACCGGCAAACCAGGCGGCCCCACGCCGGAGGATGGTGGGCGCCACGGCAATCGACTCGACGTTGTTCACCGTCGACGGGCAGCCGTAGAGGCCGGACCCGGCCGGGAACGGCGGCTTCAGCCGCGGCATGCCCTTCTTGCCTTCGAGGCTCTCCAGCAGTGCCGTTTCCTCGCCACAGATATAGGCGCCGGCGCCGCGATGAACATAGAGGTCGAAGTCCCAGCCCGAGCCACAGGCATTCTTGCCCAGCAAGCCTGCATCACAGGCTTCGCGGATCGCGGTGATGAGGTTCTGGGCTTCGTTGTAGAATTCGCCGCGCACGTAGATGTAGCCGGCATGAGCGCGCATGGCGAAGCCCGCAACCAAGCAACCTTCGATGAAGAGATGCGGATCATGCCGCAGGATGTCGCGATCCTTGCAGGTGCCGGGCTCGGATTCGTCGGCATTCACGATCAGGTAATGCGGACGGTCCTTCACTTCCTTGGGCATGAACGACCACTTCAGGCCGGTCGGGAATCCAGCGCCGCCGCGACCGCGCAGGCCTGACTTCTTCATCTCGTCAATGATGCCGTCCGGCCCCTTGTCGAGGATCGCCTTGGTATTGTCCCAGGCGCCGCGCGCTCGCGCGCCGGCCAAGTGCCAGTCGCGGGCACCGTAGAGATTGGTGAAAATACGGTCCTTGTCGCTGAGCATCGCCCTACTCGCCCTTCAGCGTCGTGGCGCCGCCAACCGGCGCCGATGTCTGCCGGTCAACCTGCGGCCCCGGCTTCGGCGTCTCGCCGCGGCGGAACGCGTCCAGCACCTTGACTATCGAG
>JAUXST010000107.1 GCA_030679805.1 Reyranella sp.
CGCCCTAACGACGGCAGGCCGACCGAGACCTGGCCGGCCCTGATCGCCGCAGTGACAGACCTTGGCGGCAAGATCACCGGAGCGCACCGCACCTGGCTCGATCCTTCGGGACGCGACAAGGCGCCGATCGAGTCTCCGCGACGGGCCATGGGTCATCTCCTCGGGCATGGCGTCCGCTTCGGCGTCGCCCGCGACGTGATGGCCGCCGGCGAGGGGATCGAGACCATGCTGTCGTTGCGCAGCGTGCTGCCGACCCTGCCGATGGTGGCCGCGCTCTCGGCCAACCACCTCGCGGCACTGCTGCTCCCACCAACAGTGCGCCGTCTCTATGTCGCACGCGACGCCGATCCGGCCGGTGATGCTGCGATGGCCAGCCTGTGCAACCGCGCCGAGGCCGCCGGAATCGAGGTCGGGAGCCTGTTGCCCTCCTTCGACGACTTCAACGAGGATCTCCGCCGCCTGGGAGCGGAAAGGCTCCGGGCATCCGTGCGCCGGCAACTCGCCCCGCAGGACGTGGTTCGCTTTCTGGCCTTGGCGACGGCCGCGACGGGATGAGCACGGGCCGGGGGAAGCGCTTGGTGGTCGGTCGCTCTGTTGCCCTTCGGATCGGAGGAGCGCGCGCCCCGGCCTTCTAGAGGGGCGATCGGACGGCAGGCCGCCCGGTCCCGCAACGGCGATCCTTCGGCTTTCTTCCCCTGCCGGCTGACGCCGGCATTCCTCGCGAGGCAAGAAAGCCTCGGCCCGCCGTCCTCCGCTCTGCTCCGGCCGCAAGCGCGGTGCGGGACCGTTCCGCCCGCCGTCTGTCGACGCCCACGAGGGCCGCGATGGGCGCGGCCGATCCGACAAAGGACCTCATCATGGCGACCAACGACGATCCCGACTTCGAGCCCGTGCACGCCTCATCCCCGACCGATCACGTCCTCACCGAGCTGCAGCTCTACGGTCATCGTCCCTTCCAGGACGAGCCAGATCCCAGGCCACTGCCAGACGCTCAAATCATCGTCGGCGCCGTCGTCGACATCTTTGATGCGTTCGTCTCGACGCTCACCGACACCCGTCTCGAGCCCGATCTCGAGGAACTGCTGTGGTCGGCCGTCAACCTGTTCCATCGCGCCGCCCACCGGATCGAGCGTGAGCTCGACGCCAACGAGCAGGCGCAGCGGCGCAGCCAGAAGGAGCAGAACGG
>JAUXST010000114.1 GCA_030679805.1 Reyranella sp.
GTCGAGTTTGGGATTGTCGAACTTGGGGATCGGCGACGGGCTCATGATGTAGCGGTCGTTCACCATCACTGGATAATTGTAGGTCTTGGCGATGCGGCCGTGGCGGGCGATGCTTTCGTAGAGGCTCACCTGCATGACGCCGTATTCGCTGAGCGCGTGCAGCGTGCGGGTCTCGGTCTCGCGCGGCTCCAGCATGCGCAGCGGCTCGGGGATCGGCACCTGGAAGACCAGGATCTGGCCTTCCTTGAGCGGCGTCTCGGGCACGCGATGGCGCGTCTGGATGATGCTCGCCTCCTCGGTGCGCGTCGTGGTGGCGACGTCGGCCACCCGGGCGAAGAAGCGGCGGATGCTGACGGCGTTGGTGGTGTCGTCGGCGCCCTGGTCGATCACCTTCAGCGTGTCGGCGCGCCCGATGATGGCCGCTGTCACCTGGATGCCGCCGGTGCCCCAGCCGTAGGGCAGCGGCATCTCGCGACCGCCGAACGGCACCTGATAACCCGGCACGGCGACCGCCTTCAGGATCGCGCGGCGGATCATCCGCTTGGTCTGTTCGTCGAGGTAGGCGTAGTTGTACGCCGCCTCCTGGACGGGGATGTCAGGCATGGGTCACTCCGCCGCCTGGCAAAGCGCGGCCTGTTGATTGCGCGCCTCGACCTCGGCGCGCAACGCGCGGACAATCACCAGCTCGGACTGGAAATCGACATAGTGCGGCAGCTTGAGATGCTGGACGAAGCCCGAGGCCTCGACATTGTCGCTGTGCGCCAGCACGAACTCCTCGTCCTGCGCCGGCGACGTGGCGGCCTCGCTGAGCTCCTCGGCGCGGAGCGCCCGGTCGACCAGCGCCATGGCCATCGCCTTGCGTTCGGCATGGCCGAAGGCGAGCCCGTAGCCGCGGGTGAATTGCGGCGGCACGTCGTGCGAGCCCGCGAACTGGTTCACCATGTCGCACTCGGTGACGTCGATCTCGGCAAGCTCGATGGCAAAGCCCAGCTCCTCCGGCACGAAGGAAACCGGCACCGATCCGAAACGGATCTCGCCGACGAAGGGATGGTTGTTGCCGTAGCCGCGCTGGGTCGAATAGGCGAGCGCCAGCAGGAAGCCCTCGTCGCCGCGCGCCAGGTTCTGCAGGCGCACTGGACGCGCGGCCGGCAGCACCAGCGGCTGGCGCGTGAGGTCCTGCGTATCGCCGGCCATCGGCTCCGGCGCCGGTTCCAGCATGCCTTCGCGCTCGAGGATGTCGCCGACCCGCGGCAAGGCCGTGGCGGTGTCGGCGGGCGCCGTCGGCGCCTCGGGCCGTTCGGCGGCAGCGGCCAGGGAGAAATCGAGCAGCCGGTGGGTGTAGTCGTAGGTTGGTCCCAGCACCTGGCCGCCCGGCACGTCCTTGAAGGTCGACGAGATGCGGCGCTCCGCCACCATGCGGCTGGTGTCGAGCGGCTCCGTATCGCCGAAGCGCGGCAGCGTGGTGCGGTAGGCGCGCAGCAGGAAGATCGCCTCGACGAGGTCGCCGCGCGCCTGCTTGATCGCCAATGCCGCAAGCGCGCGGTCGTAGCACGAGCCCTCGGTCATCACGCGGTCGACGGCGAGGCCGAGCTGCTGGTCGATCTGGTCGAGCGAGACTTCGGCTATGCCGCGGTCGCCGCGCCGTTTGTCGGCGAGAAGGTCGAGCGAATGGGCGATGGCCGTCTCGCCGCCCTTGACCGCGACGTACATGATCAGGCCTCCACGGTGATGCCGCGCGGCAGCGCGAGCAATTGCGAACCGGCGGCGAACACGACGTCGACGCCGCAGGGAAACAGGCTGTGGTTGGCGGCCCAGTCGTTCCAGAAGACGTGGTCGAGCCCGGCGACGGCGACGCTTGCCTGTCCGTCGATGCCCGGCCCGCGCCAGGTACGCGCCGGACCGGCGCCCAGCGCCGGGACCTCGACCACCAGGGTGGCCGAGCGGTCGGGATAGGTGTCCGTCCCGATGCTGAAAGTGTCGAACAGCAACAGCTGGTCATGGGCCTGGACGGCGAAGGCCGCTTCGGCCCGGCCGCCAACGATCGGCGCGCCGGTGTGGAAACGAATGAAGTCGCCCACCTCGGGGGTGTCGAATTCGGGCGCCAGCCAGAGCGGCGTGTCGCGATCGGCCAGCGTCAGCAGGAAAGCGGCGGTGGCCCGATAGAGTCCGCGCGGCGGCTGAGGCGCATCGACCACGGTCACGATGCGGCCGGGATGGGCGAAGGCTTCGAGCACGCCGCGGAAAACGCGCTGCGACTCGTGCGGCGGATCGACGAAGCCTGCCGCGATGTCGTGGGTGCCAATTGCGGACTTCATGAGCATGCGGACCTCATGAGCCGGCCTCCCGGGCGACGGTGAAGAAATCGACCTTGGTGGCAGCGGCCTTGGCGGCGACGAGGCGACGGCGGGCCTCCGCTTCGGCCGCTAGCGGCGTCACGACCTTCGCCTCGATCGTTTCATGCCATTCCGGCAAATGACCGAGCGCGTCGATCGCCGCCACGATCTCCGCCTGCCGCGGCCGGCGCCCGCCGACATAGCCAATGCCGATCTGCCCGCTCTGCAGCCGCACGGCGGCGCGGGTCACCGTCATCTCGCCGGCGCAGAACGGCGCGCCGCTGCCGGAGATGCGGCCCTTGACCATCACCAGGCCGATCTCGGGGCGGCGCAGCATGGCGTAATCCGGCACCTGGCCGATACCGCTCCACAGCGCCTCGAGGCGCCCGGGCGGCGCCTTGGCCAGAAGGGAAAGCCAGCGCTGGCGCCGGGCGGGCGTGTCGGTTTCTCGGTCGATCGATGGGGACATGGGTGCGCTCGCGAACGGGCGCACCATCGTCAGGCCGTGTTACCGATCGAAGGGTACTGCGTGAAGTTATCGTGACAGCGGAGGCGCCTTATCCAGATACCCGCAAAATACCCACAAATATAACTTTCAGATTCAGCAGGTTTGTGCTATATTTTTGATATCATCGCCATGACGTGCATCTACTGCAGGGGCCGCCCGGTTCAACTACCCGGAGCGGCCTTTTTGCCGACCACCAGCCAGCGCTTTCCGGGGACCCGGGCTGCCCTGGCCCGAACCTTTGGCCATGCCCCGCCCGGCGCGCCCGCCGGGTACGATCCCTGGAGGATGAGGGGAGGTCCCGCGGCCTTGCCCTTACCGGGTACTGAGCCGTGAGTAGCAAGCAAAAGGCTGCCCCCGCCGAGGACTGTCCGGCAGTGGGGTGGACCGAGGCGCGAAAAACGCGTCCGAGAGCTGTTTTGACGGTCATCTGCGGCCGCCCGAGGCGGGGCCGCAGGGTCGGATTCCCGCAAAGTCACAGGTGGGCGCTCAACCTGTGTCACAACATTTGTCTCAACTTGGTGTGACACCTTTGGGTGTGACACCTGGCTCGTCAGAGCAGCCGCGCCTCTTCGAGGAACGTCATCACCGCGAGATCGCTCCAGGGCTTGTAGCCGCCGGTGCCGTGGAACCCGACATGGCCGCCGTGGTCCGCGAGGACGGGCGTGAGCGACAGGCTCTTGTTGGATCCCCAATGGTGGCCGCGGTAGGCGCCGCCCGGCACCCAGGGATCGTCCAGCGCCGCCAACACCATTGTGGGAATGGCGACGCCGGGCAGGAAATTGAGGGCGCTGCTATGGAAGTAATAGTCCTCGGCGCCGGCAAAGCCGTTGCGGGGCGCGGTGAAAATGTCGTCGAACTCATACAGGGTCCGCGCCGCCGTGATGTTCCGGCGTTCGTCCGGCGTCAGCACGGCACCATCAGCCAAGGCCTCGCGCTTGACCGCGTTGAAGACGTGCCGGTGGTAGAGCAGGTTGCGAAAGCGCAGCAGGGTGAGGCAGGTGCCGAGGAGATCGATCGGCGCCGAGACGCTGGCGGCCGCGACGAGCGGTGCGCGCGCGCCCTCCTCGCCCAGGTACTTCAACAGGATCGAGCCGCCCACGGAGTAGCCGACGGCGGCGATCCCGCTTGCCGTCAGATCCTGGGGCAGCCGGCCAATCAGCTCGGCTAAGTCGCGGCTGCTGGCGGCCGAGTACTGGCCGCCGCAGGTGGTCCGCGACGGGCCGGCGCCGCGCATGTTGAGACGCAGCACGCGATAGCCCTTGTCGAGCAAATAGCCCGACATCCGCCGCATGTACGGACTGTCCTCCGACCCCGGGACGCCATGGAGCAGCAGCACCAGCGGCCGACCCGGCTGGGGTGCTGCCGGGCGGTCGAGCATGGCGAGCATCGTGTCGCCGTCGCCGAGCGCAATGCGCAGGCGTTCGCTGGTCCCGGGCGCCAGGCTGCTGGGCGCGTCGATCAGCGCGCTGGCGAGGGTCTGGAGGTCGCCGCCCCACCACGGGAAGCGCTGCGTGAAGGGCGGCAGCTTGAGTTCGGACATGTTGCGCTGGGGCATGGCGATCTTCACAGCCCGGCCACGAAGCGTATCGCCGACCGGCTGGGCATGAAGAAGTAGCCGCCGGCGCGCACGGTGACGAAGCTCTTCATGTTCTTCATCGTGACCGGACCCGACGGCGTGGGAATGGTGAAGACGAAGGGCTTGGCCGGGTCCGCGGGCGGCGGGGCGGTGATGGGGTCGGGCTCGTGGCTCAGCCCCTGGAAGCTGGGCGAGCCGACCCAGGATTGCTGCAGGAACTCGAACTGGCGCTCCAGGTCGGCGCAGAGGGCCACGAACAGCATGCCCCGTTCCGACTTTTCGTCGCCGTAGGGACGGCCGCGCCGCAGGATCCTGTGGCGTCTCTCGATCATCGCCTGCTTGGGATCGTTTGGCGCCAGGCTCCCGCGCGGGTTGGACCGGCGGATATGCGCGCCGAAGGGGCAGCGCAGTCCCTGCGGATCGTCGGCCGCGAAGTTGAAGTCGTTGTCCGCACGATCGGGCGTCCTGCTGCCGGCCATCTCGTGCGGATGGCTGACCAGCGAGGCGCCGCTCCGCCAGCGCCCCATCATCTTGGCGGCGATCCATTCCTGCGTGATCTCGCCGCCGACGCTGTTCTCGAGGCCGGGATATTTCTTGAGCTCGCCCTCCTGGACGGCGAGGAAGTCGTTGAAGCCTTTTACGTCCTGCATCAACTGGCGCACGACGACGTAGGTGCCGTTGCGGCCGAAGTCGCGCAGGTCGGCATCCTGCGAGCCGGCAAAGCGGGGGAAGCGCGACAGGAACTCCGGCGTGTCGGTTTCCAGCTCGTCGCCGGGGTCGCTCTCCGCCGGCAGGGTCACGGCCATCGGCGCATAACCGGAGCCGTCGCGGTAGCCGAGCAGCAACTCGCCCAATTCGACCACGTCGGCCTTGTCCTCCACCGCGGCCTCGCGCTGGGTGCCGCGCAGGATCGGCTGGGAGATGCCGTCGCGGAAGCCGAAATGCTCGTACATCGGTGCGTCGCGTTCGGAATCGGGCGCGCCGGCCGGCATCGCTTGCCGGGCCGCCCGCGTTTTCCGGGTCGGTTCGGTCAGCAGCGTCCAGATCGCCTTCCGCCCCAGCTTCGCCTCGTGCGTCGCCAGCGCATCGCGGCACGCCTGGGCCTCGGTGCCGTAGATGAACAGCACGGCATCGGCCGCCTTGCCAGCGTTGTTCTTCGTGTTCGCATCCGCCCCCTCAGTATCCCTCCACGTCCATTCCTGTGGCGCCGATGGCCCGGTGTCGCCCAGCACCCGGGCGCGCTCGGCCATGCCCAGGCGGAAGATGGGCGGAAACGCCGCCATTTTCTCCGCTTTGTCCTGCTCGTCGCGACCGAGGCAGGTGGCGATGCCGCGGGCCGAGAAGGCCACGAAGGTCGCGGTCTTCTGCGCGACGTCGGGCCGCTCGCCGAACGTCACCTCCTGGCGCAGGTGGTTGAGCCACGCTTTCCGCGCCGCGCCATCTTCGGGGAGGGTGAGCGCGGCACTCAGCATATAGTCGTGGGACGACAAGCCCCGGAAGACCAGGGACTGGACCTCGTCGGTCTCGATCGCATCCTGCGGGCGCGGCATGGCGCCGAAGCAGTCGAGCCAGGCGCGTGCCGCGGTATCGGTCTGGGCCCGCATCAACCCGTCGTGGATCAGCGCATTGGTGCGGATCTGGTCGGTCGTGAGTTTGGGGAACCGGCTGTACCAGAACTGCGTGACGATCTGCTGGCGCCGCACCCACCGCTTGAAGCGGGCGCCGTCCGCGGCGCCCCCGAAGACCAGAAGGCGCGTCTTCGGAAAGCCCTTGCCGTGGCTCCACACCGCCGTCTGGCCTTCGTGCGCCTTGGTGATGAAATCTTCCAGGTAGCTCAGCCAGCTGCCGTCGTAGTTGGAGAAGAACAGCATCATCTCGCTGCCCGGCAGCCGGAACCATCGCGCGTAGTGGATCGTGCCCATGTTGAGCACGAAGCCCGGGCGGAACCAGTATTGGACTTCCTTGCCGATCGCCCACAGCGACAGTGCCAGGGTGAACTTGCGAAAGGCCCCCGGCTTCATCGCCGTGACCGCCGTGATGTGGTTCTGCGCGTACTCGGGCGCATTCTCCGTCGCGGCGATGGCCTCGATGTGATCGAGCGGCGCGGTCCGCCGGTCGATGTCCTTGTCGTCGCGCACCTCGTGCCAGTAGAGGATCGCCAGGAAGATGAGGAGCACGGTGAGCCAGAGCAGGCAGGTCGCAACGATGCCGCCCGCCAGCGCCACCGACACGGCGCCCAGGTGATCGACGGCGAGGCCAAACGGTTCGGGATAGAGACAGACGGCGGCGACCACGGCCGCGACCGCGCCCAGGCCCAGCCGCCATTCGATGAGGACCCGGTTTCGCCGCAGGAGCGGCTGGGCCCTTGCCCAGAGCCCGCGCGCGATGTGCGCCGCGGCAAAGCCCGCAAGGGCGGCGAGTGCCAGCCGGCCGGAGAGGGGAAGATCCAGTCCCCAGTCCTGCAACAGCCAGCGCTGTATTGCCCCGAACGAGGCCGCCGCGCCCGCGAGCGTCAGCACGACCATCCGCCAGGCCTGCAGCAACTTGGGCACGGCCCAGTTCCAGAAGCCGACGATCAGCCACGTGGCGGCGACGCCGCCCAGTGCGGCCAGCGCGATCTGCGCGAGCAGGGGAATTTCGGGGAACCACCGCTGAAGTGCTGCGAACGACGCGGCGGCAAAGCCCAGGATGGACGCGGGCCATCTGAACCAGCGGACCAGCAGGGCTGCGATGAACCCGACCGCCGCCACAACGAACAGCAGGACGGTGCCGAGGGTGATCAGCCTCTCCGCCCCCGCCTTCCACCAGCGGACCAGCGTATCGAAGCCGTTCCGGACCGCCAGCGCGACGGTGAGAAGGGCGCCGGCAACGAGGCCCACGAGCGCGAAGCCGAAGGCGACCCGGGAGCCAGGATCGACGGCGTGATGGATGGCACCGCCGAGCAGGCACACCGTGGTGCCGATCAGGAGCGCCAGGAAGAGTCCGGCATTCGATTTCAGGGCGCCCGGCAGGCCCTGCAGGCCGACCTTGGTGTCGTCACCTGTCCATCCCGATAGCTTCAGCTCCCGCCGCGTCGGACGGATGAGGAAGTTCCGCAGGCCCCAGCCTTCGTTCATCAGCTCGGCCTCTGTCTGCTCGTCGGCCGGGGAGAGATGCGCCGCGCGGTAAGAAGAGTTCGCGGGTCGGCGGGTGAGATCGCGCACGTAACCGAGCGCATCCACCGCCCGCTTATGCATGCCGCCGTGGACACGAAGATAGTGATCGACGGCCTTGCGGGCGAAGGTCGCGACGATCTCCTGGTGCTTGATGTCGTCGACCGGCGTGTCCGGCGTGCCGTTGAAATTGAGCCCGATGGCGCCCCACGGCGCGAAGTGAAGCCGGGTCTTGTGTCGTTCGAGAAGGAAATGAAGTCTGCTCTTCTTGAATCGCTCGGGCAGCTTGTCCGGATCGATCTTCTGGCTGCCTTCGATGCCGCGGAAGATCGGGTCGAGCAGCGCATCGGCCTGCTCGACGATCCGGGCCAGCGCCTGGTCCTCATCGCCGTCGACGTTCAGTTCGAACACGAGCCGCGGGTCCGGCTTGGCTTCCTTGTCGTCGGGATCCCTGACGTCGAACGCCGACAGGGAGACGAAATGCACGATCCCCGTGGCCTTGAGAGCCTGACCGATCTTGCTGTCCAGCGCCGCGGGATTGCCGAGCTGCTCGATCATCCCTTTGACGTGGTCGAGTCTGTCCGGTTCGATTTTCGCCTGAATGGTGATCAGGTTCTGGGTCGCGGAGGTGGCCGTTGTCTGGAACACGACATCGAGCCGGCGCGGGAACGGGCCGACATAGGTCAGCCAGCCGGCGGGATCGCTGGCGAGTCGGAGGCCGGGCCGCGAAAGCAGGATCTGGAAGATCTCGGTGATCTGCTCCATGGCGAGATAGGCGCCGAGGCAGACATGCGACCCCTCACCGAACATCAGGGCTGGGTCGACCTCGCGGCCGGGCTCGAACGCCCCGGGGCGCATGAACTTCCGGCCGTCACGCAAGGCCGACATGGTGCCGACCAACATGACCGAACCGGCGGCAACGGGCTTGCCGGCAATGGTCGCGGCCTTCGGGACATAACGAAATATTCCGGGGGACAGCGCAGGATTCAGCCGCGACGCTTCGAACAGGAGCTTCATCAGTTCCTGGCGATGGCAATCCGCTGCCATCGGATCGTGCAGCTTGAGCGCCTCGGCCGCCGATGCAGCACCGATGGCGCTCTGCAACAGGCCGCGTCGCAGCAGTTCCTCGAGCATCTTGCCCGCGCCCAGGGTGTTGGTCGGGATGAAGCCGATGGTGAGGCCGAGCACCATGGCGCGGATCTGTTCCCTGGTGAGCTTCGTGTCGTTGGGCCGCTTGTACTGGACGAGACGGTCGATTACGGCGTTGGCCCTCGGCGCCGCCCGAGCCCGCTCGATGGCGCGGTCGATCAGGTAGCGGAGCCGCACGGCACCGTTCATCGCCAGCTTGCGCGTCGTCTCGTCGCCGAACGGATCGGCGAAATTCAGCGCCGAGATCGCCATCGTGCGATCGAGGAAGGCGTTCGGCTCGTCGAGGTCGAGCCCAAAATACTCGCTGCAGGTCTCCGTGAAGACCCGTCCCAGCAGGTCCTGCATGACGTCGATGCGGCCACCCGAGCCCTGGAGCAGGAGTTCGGTGAGTTTCCGCGTGTTGTCGATGATGCGTCCGGCATCGGCCCTCAGGAACACAGTTTCCAGGATCGCGCGTTGTTCGTCATGCGCCGCGCCATCGATGCCGAGCAGGAAGTCTTCGCCGCCCGCGAGGGTCCGCATTTCGGGGCCGAACGGGACCAGGAAATGTGCGCGGTCGGCAAGTGCAGCACGGACATCGTCATAGCGCGAGACGATCACCAGCCGGCCGACGCGAGCCACCGGCCACACCGCGCGCAGGATCCAGAAGGCGAACAGGAAGAACCATCGCGTGAACCGGCGCTTGGCCCGGCCGAACAGGCTGTCCGTTCCCAGGACGTTGATGTCGAACGACGGCAGCGGCCGCGGGTCGGTATCGGCTTTTTCTGCGCGCACGTAGGCGTCGATTTTCGCGAAGTACTTGAATTCGAACATGGCAGCCCCCCAGGCCCCAAAACGAGAGTGCGCGACGAGATTGTGCGGCCTGCTATCGGCGCCGTCGCGAAGCCGGCTTTTGCTCGCCCGTTGCCACGGCAAGACCGTCGGCCAGCCGCTGGTTCCAGGCGCCGTCCACGAAGGGAACCCAGTCGATGAACTGCGGTGTGAAGTCCGGCTTCACCGTCATCAGTTCGCCGTAGGCGCGCCGCGACGCTTCCACGTCGCCGCCGCCGACCAGGGCGTTGATCTTGATCACCAGCGCGTACCAGTAGGCAGGTCGGCGGATCAGCGACTGGTCGGCGTGGCCCATCGCTTCCGCCCAATTGCCGAGCATCCAGTGCGCCACGGCGAACTCGTTCAGGAAATAGAAGCTGTGGACGTCGTTGGGGCTGAGCCGTTGCGCCATGCGCAGCGGCTCGATCGCTGCGGCGGGCTCGCCCATCAGATTGTAGTGACCGCCGAGCTGGGCATGGGCCATGCACAGGCTGGGGTTCAGCGCGATCGCCCGCTCGAACAGGGTGCGGGCGCGGTTGGGCTGGCGCAGCCACATCTCGGCGATGCCGGCCTGCATGTGGCCGCGGCCGTCGTCGGGATCGGCCACGATGGCGCGATGGGCGAGCTGGCGCATCTCGGCAATCTCGGCCGTACCGCCGCGCCGCGCCCACAGCGACCAGCCCAGCGCAAACGACTGCTGGATGATCGCCTCGGGCGATTCCGGTTCGAGCTCGAGCGCCTGCTCGAACAGCCGCCGCGCCATTTCCGAGTCGGTCCGCGTCAGCCGGTTGAGGTGCCAGCGCCCGCGCCAGATCAGGTCGTTGTACTCCAGCCGGTTCTGCCGGTTGCCGCGCGCGCGCACTTGTTCGGCGTAGTCGATCTGCGCATCGAGCACGCCCACCAACTCGGCCACTAAAGGGTCGAGCGCGTCCTGCGAGCGGTCGGGCGGCAGCGCCACGCGGTGCGACCACAGCGAATAGCCAGTGACCGCATCGGACAGGCTGACGGCGACGGAGAGGCCGTCACCGGCCCGCTTCAGCCTTCCCTCCAGCACGTACTTGGCGCCCAGCTTCTGCCCGATGACGCGGAGATCGACGCGATCGGAGGCGAAGGCGAAGCTGGAACTGCGGGCGATCACCGGCAGCCAGCGCAGGCGCGACATGCGGTCGATCAGGTCCTCGCTGAGGCCTTCGCAGAGATAGTCGTGCGTCGTGTCCTCGGTGAGATTGGCGAAGGGCAGGATGGCGAGTGCCGGCCGGTCGACGAAGCCCGGCTGGACATCAGGTACTGCGGCCGCCAGAGCAGGGGAGACGCTCGCCTCGCCGGACAGACGCACCAGCAGGCTGCGCTGTTCGCGCAGCCAGTCCTCGAAGCCCTCTTCGCCCGCGATGTCGAAGCCTTCGAGGAACTCGCCGGTGGCGACACCGTGTTTCGGTAGCAGGGCATCGATGTCGATCTGCGACAGGTCCAGCCGCACCGTTTGTCGCTCGCAGATCAGCAGCGGCTTCGCACCCGTGTTCAGGTGATCGCGCAGATGAGTGAGTTCGCGGCGCAAGCTGCCCTGCGCCTGCGGCCGGTCGCGCTGGCCCCACAGCTTTTCCTGCAGCCAGCCGCGCGTCCGCTCGCCGCCCTCGGCCAGCGCGAGCATCGCCACCATCGCCATACCCTTGCGGCTGGCGATGTCGATTCGCTCGCCTTCCGGCCCCAGCAGCCGGAAGGATCCCATGAGGTTCAACGCAAATTTTCGGCTCAACGCAGCCATCGTTCCCCCGATCGAGGCAGGCGCGGACATCCTAGCGGGGCAAAAAGATAGCGTCGATACACGCAGAAATCACGCTTTGCGAACGCTGCGCTCGCGCTCGCCAAACGGTCGCTCGGCGATAACCGGCGCACCAGAACACGAGACCACGATCCGGGACGACCCATCCGTCACCAACAAACGGGGACCGCCATGAGCAAGCTTGGACAACTCGACCGCATCGACGCTTTCGAATTCGCCCACCACCTCTGCCTCCAGGGCAGCGGCACCAACCCGAGCCTGGGCTGGACCAACTGGTTCTCGGCCATCGAGTCGATGCCCAACACCTACGAGTTCCTGCAGGAGCCGCCGGTCGGGACGGTGCTGCCGGTCGCCATGCCGTTCCAGATCACCGGTGCCTTCGCCTCCAATGGCGTCAAGGAGGTCGTGGTGCGCCACCTGGTGAAGGGCAAGCCGATCGATGTGCGCGTTGCCGTGCGCCCGATCTCCCGCCTCGAGGAGGAGGCGATCACTTCCCTCATGCCGAGTTCGGTGCGGGCCTACCTCCGCTACAAGGCGGCCGACCGCACGCTGCCGCGCGACGGCGCCAGCTTTTCCATGCGGCTCGGCAGCGTCGACATTCCCTTCGCCGGCAGCACCTGGAACGACCCGCCGCGGGCGCTGCGCCACGTGCTCCATCTCGGCGTCGATGCCCTGTGGTCGAGCGTCGCCGAGATCGAGCGGGCGATCCTCGATGCCTTCAGGCGCGGCATGGTTGCCGCGCACCTCGAGACCGTGCTGACGCCCACCGGCTGGCCCTACGGCCCGCAGCCTTTCCACGACGCAATCGAAGCCTGCCTGCAGGCCATTCTGCGCGAGCGGCTGGTCAGCGTCCGGGTGACGACGACGTCCCATTGCCTCGAGGTCGAGCCGCCGCTCGCCCCCGTCCACTACCTGAGATCGATGTCGCCGCCGCTTCCGGCCCCCGTCTGAAGGGACTGAGGTCCTGAAGGAACCGAGTCCAGGGAGGATTTCATGACGACCCTTCTTTGTCGCCGCGCCGCGCTTTCCACCGCATTTGCTGCCGGGGCGGCAGCGCTTGCCGTGCCGCAGAGAGCCGGCCTGGCCGACGCGCTGGCATCTCAGCGCAGCAACCTCGCGGTGCGCGCCGCGACCCCGCGCATCTCGGGTGCGGTGGCCGCGCGCATCGTCGTGCCCTACGCGGCCGGCGGCGCCGCCGACGTGCTGGCCCGCGTGGTGGCCGAGATCCTGAACCAGCGCACGGGCTCTGCCTTCGCGGTCGAGAACTGGCCCGACCCGACCGGCAATACCAGCGCCGAGATCGTTGCCCGGGCGGCGCCGGACGGCCGCACCCTGCTGCTGGGCACGATCGGCACCGGCGTCACCAACCAGTATCTCCACAAGGAGCTGAACTACGACTGCGCCGAGAGCTTTGCGCCCGTCGCCCTCGTTGGTGAAATGGCCAACGTGCTGGTCGTGCACCGCAGCTTTCCGGCGAAGACGCTCCTGGAGTTCGTCGAGTGCTGCAAGGCGCTGGGCCCCGGCAGTCTGGGCTACGCCTCGCCGGGCCCGGGCAGCGCAGGCCACCTCGCGATGGAATATCTCCAGGGCAGGGCCGGCATTCGCCTCACCCATGTTGCCCAACGTCCGCGCACCCGCGTGCTGGAGGAGCTTCTGGCCGGCCAGACCCTGGTCGCCATGGACTGCCTGCCGGCCTACCAGAAGCACATCAAGTCCGGCGAGCTGCGCGCGCTGGCCGTCAGCTCGGCCAACCGCTGGTTTGCCGCGCCCGAGATCCCGACCGTGGCCGAGCAGGGCTTCGGCGCCTTCGACGCCACCCTCTGGTGGTATGTGGCAGCACCTGCGGGCACGCGCCGCGATGTCGTGGCCGGGCTCTCCGACGAGATCGTGGCCGGCCTCAAGCTTCGCGTTTCCGTCGCCCGCCTCCGCGCCGTCGGCATCCAGGAAAGGCCCGGCACCGCCGAGGATCTCGGCCTGCACATCGCGGCCGAGAACATGAAATGGAAAAAGGTGATCGCCTCGGCGGGACTGGTACCCCAATGAGGCGCTGACCCCCTCCGCCCCGCCGCGCACCTACCCCGCGCCGGCACGGGGCACCTGGTCGCCGGGGCTGCTGGAAGCCAGGGCGACGACCCGCGAACTGGGGAGAGCGCCTTCCGTGGCTTGTAATCAAGCCGCCGGGCGCCGCGCGGGAGGTGGTGCATCGCACCGGAGGGGGTCTTACAGCTTCCTCTCTCTTCCCAGGAGAGAGGACGGGTGAAGGGGGACGGAGTGACACCCGCTCTTTCCCCCCTCACCCAACTTTTTTCTCTGTGTCGCCTCTAAGACAATTGAGGGGGATGCTGCCAGCACTGCTGGCAGCTCAGCGAAATGCGCGGGGCAGGATTGCGATATGAAAGTTTCAGGTTTAGCCGAAATAGTGCTATAAATCCGCTATCGTTGATCGAGGCCTGTCTTCGAAGGTCGAACCGCCCGCTCACTTGATCGGGACGGCTCCTTGTCGTGACGGAATGTGTCCCCTTCGCAGCACTTGCTCCACACCGTCACGCTGGGGGTCCTGGGCTGCGGATCGGGAGCGGACCGAGACGATATTTTGGCCATGCCCCGCCCGGCGCGCCCGCCGGTATGTATCCCTGGAGGATGAGGGGAGGTCCCGCGACCTGTACCGGGTACCCGGTACTGAGCCGTGAGTAGCAAGCAAAGGCTGTCCCCGCCGACGATCCGTCCGGCAGGTGGAATGGACCGAGGTGCGGTCAACGCATCCGAGGACTTGATTGTGACGGTCATCTGCGGCCGCCCGAGGAGGGGCTGCAGGGTCAGATTCCCGCAAAGTCACAGGTGGGCGCTCAACCTGTGTCACAACATTTGTCTCAACTTGGTGTGACACCTTTTGGTGTGACACCGCCGGCGCTCGTGTTCGGAAACTCACCCGGCGGCGGGCAGCGTCACCGTAAAGGTCGAGCCCTTGCCGGGGGTGCTCTGGATGTCGAGCCGGCCGCGATGGCGGTTCACCA
>JAUXST010000127.1 GCA_030679805.1 Reyranella sp.
GTCGAGGTCGAGATCGACCGCGACACCGGACGCACGAGCCTCGTGCGCTACACCGCGGTCGACGACTACGGCGTCCTGGTCAATCCCATGATCGCCTCGGGCCAGGCGCACGGCGCGATGGCCCAGGGCGTGGGCCAGGCCCTGCTGGAGCACGCGACCTACGATCCGCAGTCCGGCCAGATGGTGGCGGGCTCGTTCATGGACTACGCCCTGCCGCGCGCCGACGACCTGCCGTCGTTCGACCTCGGCTTCAACGCCACGCCCTGCACGACCAATCCGCTGGGCGTGAAAGGCTGTGGCGAAGCCGGTGCCATCGCGGCCTTTCCCGCCATCGCCAATGCGATCCTCGACGCGCTGGCGCCGTTCGGCGTCACGGGCTTCGACGGGCCGGCCAGTCCGGCGCGCATCTGGCAAGCGATGCAGGCTGCCCGGTGAAGCGCCACGCCCCGGCGACGGCCCGCAACCGCCAGCCCATTCTCGATGTCCTGCGGCCTCGGCTGCCGGCCAAAGGCATCGTGCTCGAGGTCGCGAGCGGTTCGGGCGAGCACATTGTCCATTTCGCCGAGGCGCTGCCCGAACTCGTCTTCCAGCCGAGCGATCCCAGCGCCGAGGCGCGCGCCAGCATCGACGACTGGGTGCAGACCGAGGGCCTCGGCAATGTCCGGGGCGCTCTGGCCCTCGATGCCGCCGGCGACGTCTGGCCGCTCGAGCGGGCCGACGCCGTGCTCTGCTGCAACATGATCCACATTGCACCGTGGGAGGCAGCGGTCGGGCTGATTTCCGGCGCGGCGCGCCTCCTGCCCGAGGGCGGAACGCTCTATCTCTACGGCCCCTACCGCCGCGACGGCCGGCACACGGCGCCCAGCAATGAGGCATTCGACCTCGACCTCAGGCGGCGCAATCCGGCCTGGGGCGTGCGCGACCTCGAGACCGTGACCGCGCTCGCCACGGCCAAGGGCTTCGGTCCGCCCGAGATCGTCGACATGCCGGCCAACAATCTGTCGCTGCTGTTCAAACGGACGTGA
>JAUXST010000130.1 GCA_030679805.1 Reyranella sp.
GGCCCGGTGGCACGATCCCAGATCATGCTGCGCGCGCGGATCAGGGGATGCAGCGTATTTGTGCCGACGAAGATACGTGCGACCGGCACGCCAGCCTGATTCAGTCGGCGGGCGACGCCGTCGACCAGCTCCTCGATCGGCAGGTTGTGCAGGCCCGCATCGGCAAGCCAGACGGCAATCTCGGAAGCGGTCGTCAAACTAGACCTTCGTCCGATTGCTCGCGCGGCAATTGCATTTGTCGATCTGATGCAGCTCCACCATGTTGCCGCAAGGGTCGTTCATGAAGACCTGCAGCGCGTCAGGGCTTGTGAGCCCCTCGATCTGCCAATACTTCACGCCCATGCGGTCGAGTTCCTTCTTGGTCGCGAGAATATCGGCCACCGCGAAGGCGACGTGCGGCCGGGTCGGGTCCTCACCCGGCCCCTTGGCGACGGGCGACGGCTGCTTGCCGCCGATCAGGTGCAATTGTCCGACCTCGCCGACGTTGATCCAGGCGCCCGGGATGCCGGGAATTGTCGGCCGGCTCTTGTCGCGCTCGAGCCCGAGGACGTTGGCGTAAAAATCCACCGTGGTGTCCAGAAGCTTCTCGTCGATGCGATAGCCGGGGTGGTGAAGTTCGACAATCTCGATCGCCATGGTTTCCTCCTGCTGGGTCTAGGCCGGCGGCGGCACCATCGTGCCTTTCGGCAGCGCCGCGCAATGATCGTAGATCGCCGAGGGCCGCGTGAACCACACCTTGTCCTTCTGCGGATGGTTCACGATGTGCTGCAAGGCCTCGCGCAGCATCCTGAGGCGATAGGGCTGGCCCACGATCATGGTGTGCAGCGCGATGCCGCAGACCAGCGGCTGCTTCGCCGACTGGCGCAGCAGTTCCTCGAACTGGCCGATGATGAAATCGCGGAATTCCTCGGGCGAGTGGTGCCGGACCAGAACCTGCGGGCTGTCGTTGATTTCGATCGGATAGGGCACGCTCATCAGCGGTCCCGAGCGCGTCTTCATCCACAGCGGCTGGTCGTCGGCCGGCCAGTCCATCAGGAAGTCGAAGCCCACCTCCTTCAGGAGGTCGGGCGTGTGATGGGTCGACGCCATCCACGGCGCCATCCAGCCGCGCGGCCGCTTGCCGGAGGCTTTCTCGATGGCGTCGCGCACCTCTTCGAGGAAGCGCTTCTCGTCGGCCTCCCACATGTGGCCGTGGCGCTCCGCGTTCGTGCGGCCGTGGCCGATGAATTCGTCGCCGCGGGCCCTCAGCGCATCGACGATCTGCGGCGCGTAATCGAACACCGTAGTGTTGATGAGGTGGGCCGCCGGCAGGTTGAACTCGTCGAACAGTTCCAGGCAGCGCCACACGCCGACGCGATTGCCGTAGTCCCGCCAAGCGAAGGTGCGCGGATCGGGCGGCGTGCCGGCGACGGTGAGCAGGTGGCCATCACCCGCGCCGAAAGCGAAGTGCTCGATGTTGAGGCCAAGGTAGACCGCGAGCCGCTTGCCCTCCGGCCACGAATAGTCCTTGCGTTCGGTGATGGCCGAGTAGGCGTAACGATTGTGATAGGGCAGGCGCAGCATTTCGGCTCCTCAACGTTTCACGACAGCGACCTTGTTCTCGGTCTCGCCGACATTCATCGCGCGAAAGCGGGCGACGGCGTCAGCATGAAAGGCGCGCTCCTCCGGCCCGGCTTCGATGCGTGGTCGACATTCATCGTCGAAATGTTCGTACTTGTCGGTACCGCGCACCAGCATCGCAGTCACGCGCGTGGACGAGGTGCAGCGCGCATGGGTCGGGATGTAGCTGATACCGAGGCCGATACGGCGGTCGTTCGAACGGTTGGGCCGCGAATTGTGCACGAGGTACGTGTGGTGCAGTGAAAACTGGCCCGCCGTCACCGGCATGAACGCCGTGCGCGTGCGGTCGATGTCGACGGCCAGCGCCTGGCCGCGCGACAGCAGGTTCTCGGGGTCCTGCATCTCGGCATGCTGCATCTGCCCGAGCTTGTGCGAGCCCGGCACGACTTCCATGCAGCCCGCCTCGATCGGCGCATCGGTGAGCGCCACCCAGGCCGTGACGTGGCACGCCGGCTCCAGCGCAAAGTAGGTCGCGTCCTGGTGCCAGCTCACATAGGCACCCGAGCCCGCATCCTTGGGCCAGACCGTGAGATGGAACAGGCGGATGTCGGGGCCGATCAGATCCTCGACGGCGTCCAGCACCTCGGGCGCGTGCACGATCTCGTCGACCCAGGGAAAGAGAAGATGCGGCTTGAAATTGTGGCCGCGCGTCATCTTGCGGCCCTCGGCACGCTCGAAGTCTTCGAGCCTGTCGCGCCAGCCGCGTGCCTGTTCGGTCGAAAAGCCCTCGACCGGACAGACATAGCCGTCGCGCTCGTAGGTCGCGATCTGCTCGGGCGTCAGCTTTTTTGTCATCAGTGCGCCGTCCAGCCGCCGTCGACGAACAGCAGCGTTCCGGTGACGAAGGACGAGTCGTCGCTGGCAAGGAACAGCGCCGCCTTGGCCACCTCCTCCGGTTGGCCGATGCGGCCCATGGGATGGCGATGCTTCCAGAAGGTCCGCATGGCCTCGGGATCGGCGTAGCGCAGGAGCGACTTGGCCGGCATCGGCGTGTCGATGACGCCCGGCATCAGCGCATTGACGCGAATGCCCTGGGCAGCGTGATCGACCGCCATGGTTTTGGTGAAAGAGGCAATGGCGCCCTTGGAGGCGATGTAGGCCGCGTTCTTGCCCGGGCTCGATTGGGCGAGCTGCGAGCCGATGGTGACGATGGCGCCCGACCGGGCGGCGATCATCGGGGCGATGGCGTAGTGGATCCAGAGATAGGTGCCCTTGACGTTGATGGCGAAGGTACGGTCCCAGGCCGCCTCCTCGATCGTGTCCACGGTGCCCCCGGTCGAGGCCCCCGCCGCGGTCAGCAGCACGTCGATGCGGCCCCATTTTTCCATGACGCCGGCCACGCCCTCGCGCGCCTGCCGCTCGGAACTCACGTCGGCGGTGATAGTCATCGCCGTGCCACCCCTGCTCTCGATCTCGGCCGCGACCTGGCCCAGCCCGACCGTATCCTGGTCGACCAGCGCCACCTTCGCGCCCTCGGCGGCGAACAGGCGGGCCGACGCGGCGCCGATGCCCGAGGCGCCGCCAGTGACGATGGCGACTTGGTCCTTGAGTTTCATAACACCAAGTCTAGCCCGCTCATTTTGCGGCCGCACGACAAAGTGACCGCCGTTGATGAATGGCAG
>JAUXST010000133.1 GCA_030679805.1 Reyranella sp.
GTACCTCACCGACCACTACGCCGAAGCGCCGGTCTGGATCGTGGCCTGCCTGGAAGATGGCACGACCCCCAACCGCATGGCCGGCTCCTCGATCTATCCGGCGGTCCAGAACATGGTGCTGGCGGCACGGGCGCTGGGCCTCGGCACCACGCTCACCACGCGGCATATGCTGTTCGAGAAGGAAGCCGACAAGGCGCTGGGCCTGCCCGCCGGCGTGCACTCCTATGCGATCCTCCCGATCGGCTATCCGATGGGCAAGTTCGGCCCGGTCGGCCGCGGCCCGCTCAGCGAGATCGTCTACCAGGACCGTTGGGGCGAGCCCTACAAGGCCGTCTAGCCGACGGTGATCCCGGTCGGCGGCTTGATTCACCTCAAGGAGCTGGCGAACTCGGCATGCCATCAGTGCTCATCGATTGCGAAGCGCCGCACCCTGCGGCTTCGCAGGGGAGGGTGCCGTGGCCACAGATGCGATCCTGTCCCGGGAGCTGAAGTCTCTGCAGGAGGAGATGTCGTCGGCGAAGCGCGAGAGCCCTTCACCGGCGGCGAGCGCAGGCACTGCCGCGCCCACCGACAAGCCGACGGGCGCCGCCCCAAAGGACACTGTCGAGGAACGCGAGGCTCGCGAGCAGCTCCGCGAATTCGTCGACGAGCTTTCCAAGCTGGTCGAGGAAGGCTCGAAGAACGTCGCTGCGCATCCCATCGCCAGCATGGCTGGCGCCCTGGTGGTCGGGATATTGATCGGCCGCCTCCTCGGGCGCCGGTAGGAGCCGCGTCATGATCGACAATCTCGCCCGCGACCTGCAAATCCTGTGGAAGGCCGACTCGCTGATCGGGAAGATCTGGCTCGACGTCTTGGCTCGCCGGTTCGGCTTGTACGCCGTGGCCGCGCTGATCGCCGTGTTCGGCCTCGGCATGGCGAATGTTGCGGGCTTCTATGCCCTGCAGCAGGCTTGGGGGCCGGTTTGGGCCGCCGCGATCGTGGCCGGCGTGGATTTCATTCTCGCCATCGTCGTCCTTCTTTTTGGCCGCAATGCCGCGCCGGGACCGGAGATCGAGTTCGCCTTCGATGTTCGCAAGATGGCCATCGCCTCGCTTCAGACCGACGTCCAAGACCTCAAGCGCGCCGCCGATTCGCTCGGCCAGGAGATCCGCCGCACCACCGACACGGTCGCGGGCTTCATTCATCACCCGCTGGATGCGGCGACGGAGAAGCTCCTGGTGCCGCTCGCGTTGTCGATCGTCCGAAGCCTGCGCGCCAAGAAGGATTGACTGGCAAGGGCAGGGGCCGTCAGGGTTTGACCTCTGCCAGCGCGTCACGCAGACGCGCCGCTGCCGCGCGCCCCAACACCAGCGGTTCGGCTAGCCCGTGGAGCGTGATCCGTGCGCCGTCGCGGGACGGTGTTTCGACATCGCGCAGCAGGTCACAGTTGATCATCAGGGAGCGGCCGAGCCGCAGGAAGGGCGGCGAGGGCAGCAGGCTCTCGAAATGGGCGAGGGTCCGCCAGATCATCACCGCCGGCTGGCCGGCCACCATGATGTGGGTGAAATCGCCGTCGGCGCGCAGTGCCGCGATCTCGGCCGGCGCCACGACCAGGGTGCGCTTGGGCGTCCGGAGCGCGATCACGCCCGGCTTTGCCGGCACCTGACCGGAGGAGGCCGAGACGCGGTCGAGTTGCCGTTCGACGCGGCCGAGCGATTCGGCGAGGCGTTCGGGTTCGACCGGTTTTAGGAGATAGTCGACCGCGTTTACCGCGAAGGCCTCGACCGCGTGCTCGGTGTAGGCCGTGACGAACACGACCACCGGCGGGTGCTCCAGGGCGGCGAGGAGATCGAAGCCGTCGCCGCCGCCGAGTTCGATGTCGAGGAACAGGGCTTGCGGCTGGGTGCGTTCGATGGCTTCCAGGGCGCTGGCGACGCTGTCCGCCTCGCCCACGATCTCCACCTGATGCATGGCCAGCAGGCGGCGCATCGCCTGGCGGGCAAGATGTTCGTCGTCGACGATCAGGACCCGGAGCACGGCTCTCCCTCCAGTGCGAGCGTTGCAACCACCTTGCCATTGATGCCACCGGTCTCGTGCAAGGTGAAGTCGTGGCGTTCCGGATAATGCAGCGTCAGGCGGCGGCGCACATTGTCCAGGCCGATCGCGGGATGGCGTCGACGCGGCTTGGCGCCGCCGTCGAGCGTGCCGGTATTTCCGATCTCGACATGCAGAGCGTCTCCGACCAGGCGGATGGCGACGACGAGGTCCAGTCCGTCCTCGCGTCGGCCGTGCTTGATGGCATTCTCGACCAGCGGCTGCAGCAGAAAGCTGGCGATCCGGCGCGAGCCTGCCGCGGGATCGATGTCGAGCGTCATGCGGAGACGGTCGCCGAACCGCGCCTGCTGGACCCTGAGATAGGCGGTGAGGCCGTCGACCTCCGCCTCGACCGTGGCCACCGTCTGCTTGATGCCGTCGAGCGAGTAGCGGAGATAGGCCGTGAGATCGCGCAGCATGGCGAGCGCCGCATCGGGGTGCTCGGGGATTTCCTCGGCGACGCCGTTCAGTGCGTTGAACAGGAAATGGGGATCGAGCTGAAGGCGTAGTTCCTCGAGTTCGGCCCTGAGCGCCCGTGCTTCGGCGGAGATGACATGGCGATGCTCGGCCTGTTCGGCGAGCTCGGTGTAGATCCAGAAATAGCAGATGCTCCAGCCGGCAAGCATGATGGAGTAGTGGGTCAGCGGGAAGACGAAGTCGTCGACCGCGTCGCGACCCGGCAGCGACCAGCCGGCGGTTTCGCGGAGGACGAACACCAGGCTCGCGATGAGCGCACCGCCGCCGACCGACAGGAGCGTGATCCAGGCGATCGATCGCGGTGTCAGCGTATTGCCGAAGTGCAGGGAGGCGTAGATTTTACCCATGGCCGTGGAGATCAGCACGAGACAAATCACGATCAGCGTCGCCCGGCTCAGCGCGATCGGAAAGTTGTGATAGAGCAGACGCAGGTTCACCAGATCGACGATGGCGAACAGGCCCCACCCCGCGATTTGCGCCCGCCAGAACAACGGCAGGCGGTTCCACCGCGAGAGCGCTGCGTCGGTGGATCTGCTCAAGGCATTTCTAGGCAGTATCGGGGCTCCCGCCGGGCTGAAGGCTGCACGCAGAAACAAAGGCGATTTGACGGCAATCAGCAAGCGCCGCGCATCTTTTTTTTGCCCCCAGTTACCCTCTTTCCGCCCTGTTCACCGACTTTTCTGCCGCTTTCACCGAGGGACCAGGCCGCATCCCCTGCGGAGCGGTAGCAACGATGCCAACTCTCGGCGCACGGTACATGCAACAGCGGCGCGCGTTGCCGCTCTCGGCCGGGAGGAATGATCATGGCGAGCGTCAACTATTCGGTGGGCGACAATTGGGGCTCGGGCTTCGTCGGCAACATGACCGTGCCCGGCGGCACCGGCGGATTGCACGGTTGGCTCATCGAGTTCGATGCCTCGTTCGCCATCTCTAATATCTGGGGTGCCGAGATCGTCAGCCACGTCGGCAACCATTACGTGATCCGCAACGCCGCCTGGAATGCCGAGGTGCCGGCGGGCGGGCAGGCGAGCTTCGGCTTCCAGGCCACGCCCGGCACCGGCGGAACGGCGGCGAGCGGCTTCGTCGTCAACGGCGATGGCGCGCCGCCGCCGGTGCTGCCGACGCTTTCGATCGACGATGCCTCGATCGGCGAAGGCAACAGCGGGACCGTCCAGCTCACCTTCACCGTAAAACTTTCACAGGCGGCCACGGGACCGGTCACGGTCCAGTATTCGACCGCCGACGGCACGGCGACTGCCGGCGCGGACTATACCGCGCGCTCGGGCACGCTCACCTTCGCGACCGGCGAGACTTCCAAGACAATCACCGTGCCGGTCCTGGGCGACACCGCGGTCGAGGCGAACGAGGCCTTCACCTTGGCGCTCTCCGGTGCTTCCGGCGCCACCATCGCCGACGGCTCGGCCATCGGGACGGTCACGAACGACGACGTCGCGCCGCCGGCAACGGGCAGCAACTCGCTGGGCTACGCCATCTCCAGCAACTGGGGATCGGGCTTCACGGCGACGATGACGGTGGGCGCGGGCAGCGCCGGCCTCCACGGCTGGACCGTCGAGTTCAATTCGACGGCATCCATCACCGGCATCTGGAACGCCGAGATCGTGAGCCATGTCGGCGATCACTACGTGGTGCGCAACGCTGCGTGGAACGGCGACATCGGCGGTGGAAAGACCACGGCGTTCGGTTTCCAGGCGACACCGGGCAGTACGGGCACCGCGGCGTCGGGCTTTGCGATCAACGGCACCGCCGTCGGGCAGGATCCGGTGCCGACACCGCCCGGTCTCTCCGTCGCCGATGCGACAGTGGTCGAGGGCAGCAGCGACAGCCACGATCTGGCCTTCACCGTCACGCTTTCGGCGGCGGCCACGAGCCCCGTCACGGTCGCCTATGCCACGGCCAATGGCACCGCAACGGCCGGCAGCGACTACGCGGCACTTGCGGGCACCCTGACGTTCGCCGCCGGTGAAACATCCAAGGTGGTCCACGTCCAGGTCTCGGGCGATACCGCCGTCGAGGCCAACGAGACGCTCAAGCTCAACCTGTCGTCGCCGAACGGCGCCACCATCGTCCGGGGTGCGGCGACCGGTACGATCACCAACGACGATATGGCGCCGGCTCCGACGCTCGCCATCGGCGATGCGACCTTCGCCGAAGGCAGCGCTGCAGCACCTGGGCACGCCACTTTCACGGTGAGCCTGTCGGCCGCTTCGACGACGCCGGTGACCGTTCATTATGCCACCGCCGATGGGACAGCGACGGCGGGCAGCGACTATGTCGCCCAGTCCGGGACTCTCACCTTCGCCGTCGGCGAAACCCAGAAGACCATCCAGGTCACCGCTATCGGCGATGCGGTCGTCGAGGCCAACGAGGGCTTCACGGTCGTGCTGACGAATCCGTCGGGCGCCACCTTGGCCGACGGCACCGGCGCGGGCACGATCACCAATGACGACGCCGCGACGCCACCCGCCCTCAGCATTTCCGATGTATCGGTGATCGAGGGCAATCCCGGCACCAGCGGCGGCACAGGGCCGGCCGCCGCGGGTTGGCTCAGCACGTCGGGCAACCAGATCGTCGACGCCGAGGGTCACTCGGTCCAGATCGCCGGCGTCAACTGGTTCGGCTTCGAGTCCTCGAACCTCGCGCCGCATGGACTGTGGACGCGCGGCTATCAGAGCATGATGGACCAGATGGTGGACCTCGGCTTCAACACCATCCGCCTGCCGTTCTCCAGCGAGATGCTGCATTCGACGGCCGCGCCCAATGGCATCGACTTCGCCAAGAATCCGGATCTCCAGGGCCTGTCGGCAATCCAGATCATGGACAAGATCGTCGACTACGCCGGACAGGTCGGCCTAAAAATCATCCTCGACCATCATCGCAGCGACTCAGGTCCCGGCACCTCGCCGAACGGCCTTTGGTACGACGCCCAGCATAGCGATGCGCAGTGGGTCTCCGACTGGCAGATGCTGGCCGCGCGCTATGCCAATACCTCCACGGTGATCGGCGCCGACCTGCACAACGAGCCCTACAACGGCACCTGGGGCGGCGGTGGCGCCAACGACTGGGCGGCGGCGGCGGAGCGGGCTGGCGACGCCATCGGCACGGTCAATCCCAACTGGCTCGTCTTCGTCGAGGGCGTCGGTACCTACCAGGGCCAGAATTACTGGTGGGGCGGCAACCTGATGGGCGTGAAGGACCGGCCGATCGATCTCGCCATCGACAACAAGCTGGTCTACTCGCCGCATGACTATCCGCACTCGGTCTACGCCCAGCCCTGGTTCGAAGGCGACAACTTCGCCGCCGGCCTGCCGGCCAAGTTCGACCAGATGTGGGGCTATATCTACAAGGAGGGGATCGCGCCGGTGTACATCGGCGAGTTCGGCACCAATCTCACCGATCCCAAGGATGCGCCCTGGCTGGAGGCCATCACCTCCTACATCTCGGGCGACCTCGACAACAACGGCACGCACGATCTGCCGGCCGGCAAGCAGGGGGTGAGCTGGACCTTCTGGTCGTGGAATCCCAATTCCGGCGACACCGGCGGCATCCTCGCCAACGACTGGAACACCGTGAACCAGGCCAAGATGGCCTATCTCACGCCGATCGAGTTCGACTTCGGCAGCGATGCCGGCGGCGGAACGCCCGGCGCGGGCAACGCGGCCGTCTTCACCCTCACGCTCTCCAAGCCTGCGACCGAGACCGTGACCGTCGACTACCACACCGTGGCCGGAGATGCCGGCAGCGCCGATTTCACCGGCGGCAGCGGATCGGTCACCTTCGCCGCTGGCGAACAGACCAAGACGATCTCCATCCCGATCACCGCCGACACCCTCACCGAGGCGAACGAGCACTTCAACGTCGTACTGACCAACGCGGTCGGCGCCACGCTGGCGCGCGCCACCGGTACCGCCACCATTGTCGACGACGACTCAGCACCTCCGCCGCCAGCTCCGACGCTCGCCATCGGCGACGCCACCTTCGCCGAGGGCAGTGCCGCCGCCCCGGGGCATGCCACCTTCACGGTGACCTTGTCGGCTGCTTCGACGACGCCGGTGACCGTGAACTACGTCACGGCCAACGGCACGGCGACGGCCGGCAGCGACTATGTCGCCCAGTCGGGCACGCTCACCTTCGCCGCCGGCGAAACCCAGAAGACCATCCAGGTGGCGGCGATCGGCGATGCGGTCGTCGAGGCCAACGAGGGCTTCACGGTCGTGCTCACGAATCCCTCGGGCGCGACCTTGGCCGACGGCGCCGGTGCCGGCACGATCACCAACGACGATGCGACGACGCCACCGCCTTCTTCCGGTGACCTTAGTGGGCTGTTCACCGCGACCGACACCTGGAGCAGTGGCTTCAATGGTGGCGTCACCGTGCACAACGACGGCGCGGCCACGACCGCGTGGCAAATCGCAATCGACATGCCGTACCAGATCACCGACATCTGGAACGCCAAGATCCTGTCTCACGAAGGCAACACCTACATCATCGGCCCTGCCGCCTGGAACGGGCAGCTCGCGCACAACGGCGATACCAGTTTCGGCTTCGTGGCCTCGGGGCAGCTGAACGCGTCGGCCGTGCATGTCCACGCCGTGGTCGAGACCCCACCGACCTCGGTTCCCACGGTGCCGACCGGCCTCGAAGCCACTGCCGTGTCCAGCACCTCGACGATGCTGAGCTGGGATGTGGCGACCGTCCCCGGCGGCGGCACCGTCACCGGTTACGCGGTCTTCGAGAACGGTCAGCAGGTCGCCATCATCACCGACACGCACTACACCGTCACCCACCTCACGCCCGACACGAATTACCTGTTTTCGGTGACGGCGATCGACGCGTTGGGATCGTCGGCGCAGGCGAGCCCGATCTCCGTGCACACGACGATTCCCGATCCGCACGGCAGTCTCGACCAGATGTTCTCGCCCTATATCGACATGGCGATGTCGCAGGATGCCGACCTGGTCGGGATCTCGCACACCGCGGGCATCGAGAACTTCACCCTGGCCTTCATGTTGAGTTCCGACCACGGCATCGGCTGGCAGGGGGCGGGGGCGATCACCGACGACACGCTCTATACGCCGTCGGGGACGACGACGACGATCCTCGAGCAGGTCCAGGCGATCCAGGCCGCCGGCGGCAACATCACCATCTCGTTCGGTGGTGCCGCCGGGACGGAAGCGGCGCTGGCCGCGCCCAACGCGACCGTCCTGCAGGCCGAATACCAGTCGGTGATCGACCGCTATCACATCACCTCCATCGACTTCGACATCGAAGGGGCGGCGGTCGAGGACCAGCATTCGATCACGATGCGCGACCAGGCGATCGCCGGCCTGCAGGCGGCCAACCCCGATCTGCAGGTGTCATTCACCCTGCCGGTGCTGCCGACCGGTCTCGTTGCCTCCGGATTGAATCTGCTGCGCAGTGCCATGAACGACGGCGTGCGGGTCGACATGGTCAACATAATGGCCATGGATTACGGCCAGTCGGTCGACAACAACGGCCAGATGGGGCTGAGCGCCATCCAGGCTTCCGAGGCGACCCAGCTGCAGCTCGCGGCCATGGGGCTCGACGCCAAGATCGGCATCACGCCGATGATCGGCGTGAACGACATCGCTTCCGAAGTGTTCACCCTGAATGATGCCCGGGCGCTGGTTGACTACGCCGCGAACGATCCAGACGTGGCCATGCTCTCGATGTGGTCGGTGGCGCGCGACAACGGCAATTTGGCCGGCGCCAACCACGCGTCGTCGGACAGCAGCGGGATCGTCCAGAACCCTTACGAGTTCTCCAGCATCCTGAACGACTTCGACCATCTCGTGTGACATGATGGGGCTCGGGTGGAAGCCGCGGTCTGATCTGGCGGCGGCGCTCGCCTCCTACATGTCATGAAGGCGACACGTCGTTCCTATTTGAATGCGATCTAGGCAGGCCAGTTTCAGCATC
>JAUXST010000134.1 GCA_030679805.1 Reyranella sp.
CAGGCCTTCGCCCAGCTCGGCGGGCTGACGCTGCATGTGTGGAACCACTACGGCGACAACAACCACCACATCGTCGAGAGCTGTTTCAAGGGCCTCGCTCGCGCACTCCGTGTGGCGGTCGAGATCGACCCGCGGCAGACGACGGCAGTGCCCAGCACCAAGGGCATCCTCTAGGCCGCGAGACCATGACTGTTGCCATCGTCGACTACGGCTCGGGGAATCTCCGTTCCGCCGCAAAAGCCTTCGAGCGCGCCGCGCGTGAGGCGGGCACGCACGAGCGCGTGCTGGTGACGTCGAACCCGCGCGACGTGGCCGACGCCGCCCGCATCGTACTGCCCGGTGTCGGCGCCTTCGCCGACTGCCGCGCCGGCCTCTATGGCGTGCCCGGCATGGTCGAGGCGTTGCAACGCGAGGTGATCGAGCGCGCAAAGCCGTTCCTCGGCATCTGCGTCGGCATGCAGCTCATGGCCACGCGCGGCGTCGAATACGGCATCCATGCCGGGCTCGACTGGATCGCGGGTGACGTGGTGCGCATCGAACCGGGCAAGGACCATCTGAAGATCCCGCACATGGGCTGGAACGAGCTGCGCGACCTCAAGGCCCATCCCCTGCTCGAAGGGATCGCCGAGCGCGACCACGCCTATTTCGTGCATTCCTTCCAGCTCGCGGCGAGCCGGCCCGAGACAGTGCTGGCGGTCGTCGACTACGGTGGACCGATCACCGCCATGGTCGGCCGCGACAACCTCGCCGGCACGCAGTTCCATCCGGAGAAGAGCCAGGAGACCGGCCTGCGCCTGATCGCCAACTTCCTGCGCTGGAGACCCTAGTTTCGCGGCGGCAGGGTAAATCGGGCGTCAAGCAGCTTGCGCTCGAGCACGGGGATCGCCTGCGTGACCGTGTCTTCGTGCTTGCATTGGGCCAGGGCCGTGCCGCCGACGGCATCGGGCGTAACGGGGGTCCGGGGGCCGGCCTCGGCGCGTCCAACGTAGCGGACGTAAAGGTCGCTCAACCTGGCGCAGTACTCCATGTCGGCATTGGGATAGCCCCCGAATGGCTTCTCCTGGGCCCGCGCCGCCAACGGCAGCACCAGGCACGCGCCGACGACCAGGAGCATCGGGATTCGCGACATGGGTAAAAGACTCCTCCAGGACCTGGACACCGGCGCCGCCTCCAAAAAGCGGAACGGCCCGCACTGGGAGGGCGGGCCGAACGGCAAGCGTCAATCCATGAAATATCTAGGGACATGGCGGCGACTTCGTCAAACCCACGAGGCGCCCGCCGTTTGCGCGCTGAACTTGCTGGCGGCGTTTTGCGTTGATGGCGAATGACCAGACGCTTGCGCGTCCCTGAAGGATGGCGTTTCCCACGTGCCGCAGCCACGCTGGCCTGCCTGCTGTCGACGATGCTCGGCGCCGCGCCTGCCGCCGCACAGCGGCAGTCGCCATCGCCGGCGCGGGGGCCGATGACGCCGAACGGCGACCTCTGGCTCGTCAATTCGGTCGGCATCGAATACGACATCAACCCGCAGTGGGCGTTCCATTTCGACGCCCAGCTGCAACTCGACCGGGACGTCAGCCGCCTGCGCGAACTCGAGGTGCGGCCGGGCTTCGAATATGCCTTCGCGCCGAACCTGGCCATCGCGGCAGGCTACGTCCAGTACCAGCGCTATCCCACGGGGATGCCCTCGCGACGCGGACCGTTCGAGGACATGCTCTACCGCACCCGGTTCGGCCCAGTCGCCTTCGCCGGCCGCCTGCGGACCGAGGAGCTGTTTTACGACAACACGGCAGTGCTGATCCGGACGCGCCCGCTCGCCGGCGTGCGTATCCCGATCGGCGAGTCACCTTGGGAGTTCGCCGTCTCCGAAGAGGTCTTCATCGACCTCAAGGTCGACCGCACGGGTCATCAGACCGGCATCCATCACAACAAGGCCTACGCCGGATTCGGGCGTCCCATCACCGCGCAGATGAAGCTGTCGGCGGGCTACGAACTCGACACCTACGAGCGCAACGGGACGTTCCGCAACGTGCAGCAGATCAGGCTCGGCGTCGTGTACAGGCTGAACTGAGCGCATGAGAGAATCGCGTGGCCCCACGCCGCGCTAGCTTCAGGCTACGGCCGACGTGGGCGCCCGGGCGACCAGCGCCAGGAACGCAGCCAGCGAGCGTTCAATCACGGCCTGTTCGAGACCCTCGAC
>JAUXST010000152.1 GCA_030679805.1 Reyranella sp.
TGCCCGGCGGCATCGACGCACATGTCCATTTCGACCAGGACACCGCCGACGGTTCGGTCTTCTGCGACGAGTTCGAGAGCGGCAGCCGCGCCGCCGCGGCCGGCGGAACCACGACCATCATTCCCTTCGCCTACCAGAACAAGGGCCAGCCCCTGCGCGACGCGGTGAACAAGTATCACAAGCGCGCCGAAGGCAAGTCGCTGATCGACTACGCCTTCCACGTGATCCTGTCGGACGCCAGCGAGAAGATCATGGGGCAGGATTTCACCGCCCTGGTCGCCGACGGCTACACCTCGTTCAAGGTCTACATGACCTACGACGACGTGAAGCTCACCGACCGCGAGATGCTCGACGCGCTGGCCGCCGCGCGGCGCGAGCAGGCGATGCTGATGATCCACGCCGAGAATTCCGACTGCATCGCCTGGCTGACCGAGCGCCTGGAACTGAAGGGCATGACGGCGGCCAAGTTCCATGCCACGTCACGCCCCTTCGTCGTCGAACGCGAGGCCACGCACCGCGCCATCTCGCTGGCCGAGCTGCTGGACGTGCCGATGCTCCTGGTCCACGTCTCGGCCAAGGAGGCGATGCACGAGATCCAGCGCGCCCAGGCCCGTGGGCTCAGGGTCTATGGCGAGACCTGCCCGCAGTACCTGTTCCTGAGCGAGGAGGATTTCGAGAAGCCCGGCGACGAGGGCAGCAAATGCGTGTGCTCGCCGCCGCCGCGCGGCACCGACAACCAGGAGCATATCTGGACCGGCCTCGCCGCCGGCACCTTCCAGGTCCTGTCGTCGGACCACGCCGCCTTCAAGTACGACGACGTGCGCGGCAAGAAGCTGCCCGGCGCCGCCCAAAGCTTCCGCAAGATCCCCAACGGCGTGCCGGGCGTGGAAACGCGCCTGCCGCTGCTGTTCTCCGAAGGCGTCAACAAGGGCCGCCTCACCCTGCAGCAGTTCGTGGCGCTCTCCTCGACCAACCCCGCCAAGATCTACGGCCTGCATCCGCGCAAGGGCACGATCGCCGTCGGCGCCGACGCCGACATCGTTCTGTGGGACCCCGCCCGCAAGGTGAGCCTCACAAATTCGATCCTGCACCACAATTGCGACTACACGCCCTACGAGGGTCGCGAGCTCACCGGCTATCCCGTGATGACCCTGTCGCGCGGCGAGGTCGTGATGGACGAGGGCCGGATGAGCGGCAGCGCCGGCCGCGGCCTCTTCCAGAAGTGCGACCGCCCCGAAGCCGCCCGCCCGCGCGGCCGGCCGCTGATCGATCCGTCGATCTTCAACTGAGGTCTTCACCTGAGGCGGCGTGGACCAGCCGGCACGTCCGGCCGGCGTTCAAAAGTGGACCAACCCGAGCCACGGCTGAAGCGGTGTTGTTTGTTCGGGATCGATGT
>JAUXST010000153.1 GCA_030679805.1 Reyranella sp.
GCGTGGGTGGCATCGATCTCGCGACCATCCAGAAGTATCTCAACTTCCACTTCTCGGTGTCGCTCGACCTGTTCGGCCAGGAAGCCTCCACCAATGCCGCCAACTACTACACGATGGGCGTGAAGGGACGCTTCCTCGAGACGCGCATCGACGACGACCATCTGCTGACCGGCGCGACCTACGAGATCGACACCGCCGAGAACGGCCGCATCGTGAAGAAGACGGTGCCGGCACTATCGGCGCTGAACGAGCGGCTGCGCCAAGACTATATCGAGGACTGCGCCAAGGGCGTGCTGCGCTGGAACAAGGCGATCGAACGCGCTGGTATCGGCTTCGAGATGAAGCTGCCGCACCGCGCCTTCAACCGCCGCATCGGCGCCTTCGCGGGGATGCGCATCTCGCCCGACGGCCGCGTGCTGAGCGAGGCCGAATGGAAGGCGAACGAGGGCCAATGGCTGCCGAGCGACGAGGACCGCGCCTACGTCACCTCACTGATGGGGCCGGCCGTGACCCAGCCCGGCAAGTACGCCCACTGGATCGCCCCGCCGGCGCGCGGCATCAACAACCAGGCGGCCGATTTCGAGTACGTCAGGTTCAACTGAGGCGCTTCACCTCGACTGGGCCGAATTGGTGGACACGAGTGGACAGTCGCGCGTAGCGCTTTTGTCCACCATTCGCGTGTCCACGATTCGCGTGTCCACTGGCCGGGTGGAGGCTCACTTGGCCTTCCCCCTTCGCCCCTTCGGGGCACTTCCCCCGCAAGCGGGGGCAGAGAAGAAAGTCAGCCTCAGCCCCCGCGCAGCGGGGGAAGTGCCCGCGCAGCGCCGAAGGGGTCAGGCCGCCGCCTGCAGTGCCGCCATCGGGCTCACGTATTCCGGCTGCAGCCTGAGGCCGTCGAGTTCCTCATAGGGCGGCGGCGGGATGTGGCCGTTTCTCGCCATGATCTGGAAGACGCGGCCGATCAGCGGCTCGAGCAAATCGTCGTGCAGGCGCTCCAATACCGGGCCCAGCATCACCAGCTTCTCGGCGCGGCGCTCGGCGATCTCGGTGGCGGTGCGGACCTCCTCCAGTTGGGTCGCCATCAGGAACAGGTCGGCATGGAAGGCGGCGCGCACCGCCTGCTGGCGTTCGCGGATGGCGGCGGAGAAGTCGGCCAGCGGCGGGTTGATCTGGTAGGCTGGCCTGAAACCCACGCCCTCGGGATCGGCCACGTAGGTGATGGCGGCCGGCGTCGAGGAAGCGGCGACGCCGCGCAGCACCGGCGAGGCCACCATGGGCGGGTTCACCATCTTGTCGAGCGTCTCGGCGAAGCGCGCCTGCATGCGCTGCAGGCTCTTGGCGTCGGGCAGCGCGTCCATGCCGGGCGAGCGGCCGTAGACGTCGTTGCCGCTCAGGTGCCAGCGCGGGCAGAGCGCGGGGAACTCCTCGAA
>JAUXST010000154.1 GCA_030679805.1 Reyranella sp.
CTTGAGCAAAATCGGTCCAGAGCAAGGCCGCAACGCCTTCGAAGCCGGTTTTGGCCGCCAATTCCTCGATCGAATGACCGCGCACGATCAGCCGGCCGGCTTCGCCATCGACCTCGCTCATCAGCGTATCGGCCACGATCACCCCGTCGAGGCCGCTGTTCACCCGTGTCTGCAACATCGGAAATCCCTTCGCCTGTTCGCGGCGAGGATTCGGACCGGACATATATATTGTCAATATTGATTGAATTGATCAATAATAAGAAATGGCGACTGAATGGCTGAGTTCGAAGGAAGCGGCACGCCGGCTCGGCGTCTCGGCCGCCACGCTCTATGCCTATGTGAGCCGTGGCCTGCTGCGCTCCGAAGGCAACCTGGGGCAACGCGAACGGCGCTACCGTGCCGGCGATGTCTCACAGCTCAAGCGGCGGCGCGAAGTCGGACGCAAGGCAGAATCCATTGCCGCCAACGCCCTCGACTTCGGCACGCCCGTGCTCGAATCGTCGCTGACGCTGATCGAGAACGGCCGTCTCTTCTATTGCGGCCACGACGCCACCCGCCTCGCACGCAACGCCTCGCTGGAGCAGGTGGCGCAACTCCTCTGGGATTGCGACGACCGGCCGTTCGGGCCGAAGAACCTGCCGCCGATGTCGGCCGCTCTGCGAGGCGCCTGGCTGGCCGCGGCTGCGCTCCCGCCGGTCGACAGTTGCCTCGTCCTGCTGCCCGCCGCGGCGCGCTGGGATCACCCGAGCTGGGTCGAGGACCGCGGCGCCATGCTCGAGACCGGCGCCCGCATCCTGCGGCTCCTGACCGCCGCCGTGACCGGCGAGCCGCTCTCCGACAAGCCCGTGCACGAACAGGTCGCCGCGGCCTGGCGTGTGCCGGCCGACCGCGCGCCCTTGATCCGCGCCGCTCTGGTCCTGTCGGCGGACCACGAATTCAACGCCTCGACCTTCGCCGCCCGCGTCGTGGCGTCCACTGGCGCCAACCTCTACGGCTCGACGATGGCCGGCCTCGTTGCAATCAACGGCCCGCGCCATGGCGGACTCACCCGACGCGTGGCGAGCCTGTTCGACGAACTCAAGGACGCGCCCGATCTCGACGGCGAACTCGCCCGCCGGGTGCGCGACCGCGTCTACATCCCGGGGTTCGGCCACCAGCTCTATCCCGACGGCGATATCCGGGCCGCGACGCTTTTCGCCATGATGCGCGAGATCGCGCCCCAGTCGCCCGAACTCGCCTTTGCCGACCGTCTGGCGACCGCGGCCGAGCACGTGACCGACCGCAAGCCCAACGTCGATTTCGCGACCGTCGCCATCGAGCGCGTCCTCGGTCTGCCCAAGAATTCGGCGCTGGCGCTCTTCCTGCTCGGCCGCACCGTCGGCTGGATCGCGCACGCGCTCGAGCAGGCCGCACATGGAGCATTGATCCGGCCGCGCGCGCGCTATACAGGTCCGCGACCCGGAAGCTGAGACCGTCTCTCCAATGGCCGATGCCCTGATCATCATCGACATGCAGCAGGGCGCGTTTGTCGGCGCGACGCCGAAGCACGACGCGGCGGGCCTGATCGGCCGCCTGAACCAGCTCGCCGACGCGGTCCGCACTCAAGGCGGCGCGGTCGTCTTCATTCAGCATGACGGACCACCGGGAGACCCGTTCCATCCCGACCAGCCGGGCTGGAAGCTGCTCGAGGACCTCTCGCCGCGCCCGGCCGACACCGTCATCCGCAAGAAATCCTGCGACGCTTTTCTGGAAACTGCTCTCGACGACTTCCTGCGCGCGCGCGCCATCGACCGGCTGATCATCACCGGCTGGGCGACCGACTACTGTGTCGACACGACGGTGCGCAGCGCGCTCGCGCGCGGCTATCCGACGGTCGTGCCCTCGGACGGGCACACCGCGGCGAACCGGCCCCACCTGCCGGCCGAAAAGATCATCGAGCATCACAATGCGATCTGGTCCGACTTCATCGCGCCCGGCGGACCGGCAGTGGTCTGTTCCGTCTCTGACGTTATCCACCAAAACGCCGCCTTGCCGGACCGGCACCTGCGTGCTTAACGTCGCGCTTTAGTGACAAAGAAACGCATGGGCCTGCCGAGGCTGCCCCACCTCCTCGGCATCGAGGGACTTGCTCCCGAGACGATTTCGGGATTGCTCGACCTTTCCGAAAATTACATCGACCAGAACCGATCGATCGACAAGCGGCGCGACATGCTCGCCGGCCGCACCGTCATCAATCTGTTCTTCGAGAATTCGACACGAACACGCACCAGCTTCGAGGTCGCGGCCAAGCGGCTGGGCGCCGACGTCATCAACATGGATGTCGCCACCTCGTCGGTCCGCAAGGGCGAGACGCTGCTCGACACCGCCATGACGCTGAACGCCATGCGGCCCGACGCCATCGTCGTGCGCCATCACGAGTCCGGCGCCGTCAACCTCTTGTCACAGAAGGTCAACTGCGCCGTCATCAACGCCGGCGACGGCCAGCATGAGCACCCGACCCAGGCGCTGCTCGACGCGCTCACCATCCGACGACGACGCGGCAGCCTCGAGGGACTGCTGGTGGCGATCTGCGGCGACATCATGCACAGCCGTGTGGCGCGCTCGAACATCCACCTGCTGCAGATCATGGGCGCGCGCGTGCGCGTGGTCGGCCCGCCCACCCTGATGCCGACCGACATCGACAAGATGGGGGTCGAGGTCCACTACAGCATGAAGACCGGCCTCAAGGACGTCGACATCGTGATGATGCTGCGCCTGCAGACCGAACGCATGCAGGGCACCTTCGTGCCCTCGATCAGCGAGTACTTCCATTTCTTCGGCCTCGACCACGTCAAACTGGAATAC
>JAUXST010000165.1 GCA_030679805.1 Reyranella sp.
CATGCGTCCGGACGGCAGCCAGCCCAGTTCGACGCTGAAGACGAAGATCAGCAGAATGCCGAGCCAGAAACTCGGCATGGCGACGCCCAGCACCGCGACCGTGCCCGCCGCGCGATCGAGCAGGCCGCCACGGTGGAGCGCCGCCACCACGCCGAGCGGGATGCCGAGCAGCATGCCGAGCAGGATCGCCCAGGGAATAAGCATGAGCGTGTTGGGCAGGCGGTCGAAGAAAGCGTCGACCGCCGGCTGCTTCATGCGAATCGAGGTGCCGAGATCGCCGTGGACCGCCTTGCCGACGAAGATCGCGAACTGGTCGAGGATCGGACCGTCGAGGCCGAGCGTCTGGGTCAGCGCCGCGCGGTCTTCGGGCGTGGCATCCTCGGGCAGCATCAGGTCGACCGGATTGCCGGTCAGCCGGCCGAGGAAGAACACGATCGTCGCCACCATGCAGAGCAGGACTGCACCCTGCATCAGGCGGCGCGCGATGTAGCGCTTCATGGCGCGCCCGAACCCGCTCGCGCCCTCACTTCTTCCAGGGCTTCTGCTCCGGGCGCGGGATACGCTCGAACACGTCGCCCAGCTCGTGACGGCCGGGGATCGGGGCGAACTGCCCGACCTTCTTGGTGTTGATCGCGTAGTAGCCCATGCCCTCGAGGATGGGGATCACCGTCCACGTATTGGCCGTCACCTCGACCATGTGGTCGGTCAGCGCCGTGCGCTTGGCCCTGTCGAGTTCGGAGCCCAGGGCGCGGTAGGTCTTCTCGAACTCCTGGCACGCCTCCTGGCAGTTGGCCTTGTCGCCCAGCAGGCGCTGAATGCTGTCGGGGGAGAAAGCACCGTTGTAGCGCCACGGCGCGTCGGGCCGCCCCGCCGTGCGATACATCGAGGCCCAGCCGGTGAGCGGCGCCTGGTCGCCGCGTTCCATCGGCGCGAAGGACCCCCACTCGTAGTGTTTGAGCGTCACCTTGACGCCGACCTTGGTCCACATATCGGCGATCGCGGTGCCGATATCGACCATGAACTGCGTGCCCGGCAGCGCGGTGTTGGCGAACTTCAGTTCGAAGCCGTTGGGATAGCCCTCCTCGGCCAGGATCTTCTTGGCGAGCACGGGATCGTAGCGGTAGGCCTCGTCAGCCCACTTCTTCCAGCGCTCGGCGCTGAAGAAGTCGGTGTAGCCGAAGGTGGCAAAGGGATGCGGCATCAGCGCCTTGCCGTTCATGACGTGCTCGATCACCTGCTTGCGGTCGATCGCGAGTGACAGCGCCTGGCGTACCCGCACCTTGGCGATCGGCGAATCCTTCACTTCCGGCCGCCAGGTGCCCCAGAACTGGAAGATCGCCTGCATCGTGCCCGGCACCGACAGTACCTCCAGCCCGGCGCGCGTGGCGCCGAGCATGGTCTCGGGTCCGATCGAGGCGATCGCCGCCTCGCCGGTGCGCACCATGGCGACGCGCGTGCTCTCCTCCGGCACCAGCAGCATGGTCAGGTCCTTGAAGTGCGGGCGGCCGCGCCAGTGTGGCGTGGTGACGGCGGTGAACTCGATGCGGTCGCCCGGCACGTTGCGCACGAACTTCCAGGGCCCGCTGCCGATCGGCTTCTTGCGGAACTCCTCCTCGCCGACCTTCTCGATGTAGGCCTTTGGCATAATGGCGCCCTCCGGCGCCACCGCGCGCGACAGTGCAGGCGGCAGGCCGATCTGCGGGCTGGTGGTCCGCACCGTCACCGTCAGGTCATCGACCACCTCGATGCTCTTGATCGTGCGCCGCATGCTGGCTGCAGCGGACGCCAGCGAGCCCGGCCCCATCTGGCGCTCGAGGCTGAACTTGACGTCGTGCGCGGTGAGCTTGTCGCCGTTGTGGAACGTCTGGCCGGGCCGAATATGGAAGGTCCATACCAGGCCGTCGGCCGAGAGTTCCCAGCGTTCGGCGACACCGGGGCCGACGCCGCCCTTTTCGAGGTTGAAGCCAACCAGCGAGTCGTACATGACCGCTTGATAGACCGCGTTGCCCGGCCGTCCTTCGAGAATCGGATCGAGTGTCTGGGCGCCGAGCGATTCGACGGCGAAGACGAGCGTGCCCTTCTGTTCTTGGGCGCGAGGATGCACTGTGGTGGCAGCAACCAAAACAATGGCAAGAGTGGCAACTCTCGCGATTTTCCGGAACATGATTTCCTCCTTGGTGCCGACCCGCCTGACGTCGACTTGGCGTTGTTGGCTCTTGAGGCTCAACTGACGCGTATCGACTATCCGTCGCGCCTCGAAAACTTGTCAATAGCGCCGGCCTCGATCTCTAGGTGTCGTTCCGATGTCAACGCCAACAAACGACAGTCGCGAAGGCCGTGGAAAGCGCGAGGTTCCAGACTCCATCAAGTCCACCACATGACGCTTGTTGCGATAGCGACGGCTGCGGCGAAGTTTACGGCCAGCTTGGCACAGCGGGCGGCGATGCGACGTCAATCCCTGAGCCGGCTGGAATGCGCCCGATGAGATTATCTCGCTTATGGGCATCGGCGCCTTATCAGCGAGCTTGTCCAGGATGGCGCGACCTTCCGGTGTCTTGAGATTGAGCGTCACGCTCTTTACACCGCGGTTGCTGGTCTCGAAGAAGGCACCGGCCTGCACCGTCGAGCAGGAGATGGATTTTACGCCCTGAGGGATCCCCGCGACGGCGAGCTGGAAGGTTGGGACATTTGGCTCGGGACTCCTCTGGAAACGGTCAAAATTAGAACAAGATCGCGCCGTCGTCTCGCGCCGCCGGGACCGGTAAACTGCCGACCGGACAACCAGTGTCTTCGACCACAGCTTTTTGACAGGACTTTGTGATTCCCGCCGTCAGCGCCCTCTCCCACCGTTCCGACCGCATGTCGCCTCCGGCACTCGCGCTGGCGGTGCTGCTGCATGCGTTGGTGATCCTGGCGCTGTGGTGGATGTCGACGCACCGGCCGACGCCGGCCGGCGAGGAGGCGGTCGAGATCACCTTCGAAATCCCGAAGACGCCGGAGCCGCCACCACCGCCGCCCCAGTCGAAGCAGGCGCCACCCGTGCAGGCCGCGCCGATGCCGCTCGGCCTGCCGCCGCCCGCCCCGCTCCTCTCGAACAGGCCGACGCAGGTGCCGCAGGCGCCAGTTCAACCGAAGGAACTTCCTCCGACGCCGCCACTTCCGTCTTCCCGGGAGGCGGCGGCCACGGCGGCGGCCACTCCCGCGCCCGTTCAACCCGCGCCGGTGCCAGCACCCACGCTGCCGGAGCTGGTGGCCCCGCGGCCCGCCGCCCCGGCGCCGCAGCGACCGGACCTCCGTCCCTCGCCGCTCGCGCCCACGCCGCAGCGGCCGCCGGCCGCCGCCTCGACGGCAGAGCCATCGCCCCATCCCTTCGTCAATCCCGCCGACGCCTTCGCCAAGGCGCGACTGGCCGACAACTATCTCTGGCAGGTCGCCCGCAAGATCGTGGGCTACCACTATCAGGCCAACACGAATGTGAGACAGGGCACCTCCGTGGTGCGCATCGTCATCGCCCGGGACGGCAGGCTGCTCGGCGCCGAGATCGTCCGCTCGAGCGGCGTCCCGGAGTTCGACCGCGGCGTCCTCGCCGGCGTCCGCGCGGGTGCGCCCTACACGCCGCTGCCGCCGGAGATCAAGGGCGAGAGCGCCAGCTTCGACCTGCCGCTGGTCTCCGTCAGCCGCTAGCGACGGGCAGGGTGCCTGCGCGCGGCTTGTGTTCGCAATCGGGCGAAGCCTATCATTGACCGATAAATGGCCCTGGAAGCCTCGACACTTCTCTTTGTCGGCATCTTTGTGAGGCTGGCGGCGGCCGGCGTGGCGCTGCTCGCCTGGTATCATCACCGTGAGGTGGTTTGCCTGCTTGGCTGGTCGCTGGCCATGGTGCTGAGCGCGTTCGCCATGGCCGTGGGCTCGCTCCGCGGAGCGGACAACGCCCTGGACGTCACCTTGATGACCAATGTCATGTTCGTCACCGGCTATACCCTGATGTGGACGAGCATGCGCCGCTTCAACGACGACCGTGTAAAACCGATCGACCAGCTGATCGGCGTGCTCGTAGCCGCCGGCGCCTTCGTCGCGCTGTTCGCGCTGGCATGGTGGTTCGGTGCGCCGCGACGGGCCTTGTCGGCCCTGTTCTCGCTCTTCGTCGCCGGCCTCACCCTGGCCGCGGCGTGGGAGACCTGGCGCGGCTTCGGCCGCGACGGTCTCGGCAGCCGCCATATCGCCGGCACGGCGCTCGCCTGCATTGCCGCGACGCGCTTGATCCGGGTGACTCTGATCGGGCTGCAAACGAGCGGCGCCGTTTCGCCGGCCACCGGCGAGCTCGTGCAAAGTTTCACGCTCTATTTCAACATCGCCTTCCTGCTGGCGGCGACCTTCGGCCTGGTCCTCATGGCACAGGAATGGGTCGACAACCGCTCGACTCGACCGGAGGCTTCTCGCCGCGGACCGGGCCAAGGCCCTTGACGGTGCAGAGAAGCCCGGCACACTCCAGCTTCCGCACGGTACCTCCCCG
>JAUXST010000166.1 GCA_030679805.1 Reyranella sp.
GGCCCGGAGGCGGTTGTCGTAGCGAAGCGGCTTGTACATGGGCCGACCTAAGTCGAAGCCCACGATGCCGTCACGGCCCATCGCCTCCGGAGCGGATGGTCTTCGGTTTATTGTCTCCAGATTGGATAGAATGGCCGAACTCGACGGCGGCGGGCCCTCCCGAGGGCAGGTTTACCCTTGGAGAAGGCCGCTTCCGACGATCAGACCAGCGTGCAGGTGACCGTGCCGCAGCCGTCGACGAAGCCGGCCAGCGTATCGCCCTTGACCACCGCGGCCACGCCGTCGGGTGTGCCGGTGTAGATCAGGTCGCCGGCAGCCAGCGCCACCAGGCCGGACAGATACGAAATCGTCTCCGGCACGCTCCAGATCAGCGCGTTAAGGTCCGACTTCTGGCGAGTCTTGCCGTTGACGTCGAGCTGGATGGTGCCCTTCGACGGATGGCCGATCTTCGCTGCCGGAAAGATCTCGCCGATCGGCGCCGACTGGTCGAAGCCCTTGCCCATGTCCCACGGCCGGCCCATGTCCTTGGCTTGGTTTTGCAGGTCGCGGCGGGTCATGTCGAGGCCGACGCCGTAGCCGAAGACGTGGTCGAGGGCCTTGTCGACCGGGATGTTGGTGCCGCCCGACTTCATGGCGACGACCAGTTCCATCTCATGGTGCAGGTTCTTGGTGGCCGACGGATAGGCGACCTTGGTCGGATTCTTCGGGTCGGCGCAGATCACGATGGCGTCGGCCGGTTTAGTGAAGAAGAACGGCGGCTCGCGATCGGGGTCGTGGCCCATCTCGCGGGCATGGGCGGCATAATTGCGGCCGACGCAGAAGATGCGGCGGACCGGGAACAGATCGCCGGTTCCATTGACCGGCACGCCGACGGTGGCCGGCGGCGTCACGACATAAGCCATCGCTTTCTCCCTCAGAAGCGTGCCTTTATGAAGGGCAGAGGAGTTACAGGCAATGTCCCCCCACAATACCGAAGAAGACGTTCTGATCGTCCAGGCCGATTCGGCGGAGACCTCGCGGGGTTGGGCGACGCTGGGCGCCCGGCGCTGGCGCTGCACGGTGGGTGAAGGGGGTGTCCGCGAGGACAAGGTCGAGGGTGATGCCGCCACCCCGGCGGGGGAATACCCCCTGCGCCGGATCTATTTCCGCAACGACCGGCTGGTGCTGCCCAAGGTCCGCCTGCCGGCCCGGCCGATCTCGGAGCATGACGGCTGGTGCGACGATCCGCGTTCGCCCACCTACAACCGGCTGGTCCATGTGCCCAACGACTGGAGCGCCGAGAAGATGTGGCGCGAGGACGGACTCTACGACCTCGTGGTCGTGGTCGGCTACAACGACGACCCACCCGAGGGCGAATGGGGCAGCGCCATCTTCCTTCACGTCGCGCGCGAGGATTATGCACCGACCCGGGGCTGCGTGGCCTTCTCGCAAGTCGATCTGCTGGAGCTGGTGCCGCTGATCGGACCCCAAACCCGCCTGCGCGTGCTGGCGACCCCGGCGTCGGAGCAGGTACCTGCGAGTGGCCAAAGCGCCGACGCGAAGGCGCTGGAAGATTTCGACGAAAAGGACTGGTGATCTTCGGACCGCGGGCCTCCAGGCCCGCTCATGGTCATGATGCGGGCCTGGAGGCCCGCGGTCCACCTTGAGTCAGCCGACCACGCGGCCGATAGCGCGGGCAGTGTAGTCGACCAGCGGGATGATGCGGGCGTAGTTCAGTCGCGTCGGCCCGATGACGCCGATGGCGCCCAGGATGCGTTCCTGAGAATCGCGGAACGGCGCCACCACCATCGAGCAGCCGGTGTTGGCGAACAGCGGGTTGTCGGTGCCGATGAAGATCTGCACACCCGATGCACCGTTGGCGAGTTCGAGCAGGCGCACGAAGCCCTCGCCGCGTTCAAGCGCGTCGAACAGGATGCGCACGCGCTCGAGATCTTCGATCGCGGTGATGTCCTCGAGCAGTCGCGCCTGGCCGCGCACGATCAGCGCACTGCCCGGTTCGCCGGCCCAGGTCGCGAGACCCGATTCGATCACCCGCGTGGTGAGGTCGCTCAGCTCGGCGCGTTTCAATTTCAGATCTTCCAGGATGAGGCGGCGTGCATCCTCGAAGGTGCGGCCCATCAGGCGCGCGTTGAGATAGTTGGTGGCCTCGACCAGCGCCGACGGCGGCAGGCCGAGCGGCGTGTCGATCACGCGGTTCTCGACATGGCCCGATTGCGTCACCGTCACGACCAAGGCGCGGCCGGGGCCGAGATTGACGAACTCGATATGCTTCAGCGGCTGCTCAGTCTTGGGCGCCATTACCAGGCCGGCGCAACGCGACAGGCCCGACAGCAGCGTGGTCGCCTGCTCCAGCGCCTCGGTAACGCTGCGACCGACCGTAGCGCAGCGCGCCTCGATGCTGGTGCGCTCTTCCTCGGAAATGTTGCCGACCTCGAGCAGGCCGTTGACGAAGAGCTTTAGCCCGGCGTCGGTCGGCAAGCGACCGGCCGACGTGTGCGGTGCATAGAGCAGCCCGACATCCTGCAGGTCGGCCATGATGTTGCGGATGGTGGCGGGCGACAGCGTCTCGGTGAGCTTGCGCGTCAGCGCCCGCGATCCCACCGGCTCGCCGGTCTCGACATAGCTTTCGACCACCAGGCGCAGGACCTCGCGCGCGCGGTCGTTCAATTCGGCAACCGAAGCCGTCTGTCGTTGGCCGGGAGGACTGTCGGTGAGGACCCCTCCGGGAGAACCGATGCGGTGGATCGCCATGGAAAAAATGTAGGTAGTACGAGGGGGCGGGTCAATGAAGCGGACCGGAAAGGAAGCGGGATGGCTGGATTTAGAGTCGTGCGGGCGCTACACCCACCCCCCCTCA
>JAUXST010000167.1 GCA_030679805.1 Reyranella sp.
CCGTGGCGCCGCACCAGATGCGCAGGCCCGACGGGGCATCGCGGTAGGAGCCGAGGTCGTAACCCGCCTTCTCGCTCTCCAGGAGATCGGCCATCTTCTTGGCAGCCTGGGCCTGCCGGTCGGCCGGCAGCGCCGTGAACCACGGCGCGCTGATGACAAGGCACACCGAGGTGTTGGAGCGGATCGCCTTGTCGCTTGCCAGGAACGCCGCCCACTTGCGGTCGGCCACGAACTTCTCGAGGACGCCGAGATTGGCCTCGGAGCGCGCGATCAGGCCTTTCAGGCCGCCGACGCCTTCGCCCCAGCGCAGGCCATCGATCGCGTCCTCGACACAGAGCAGCGACGGCGTGTTGATCGTGTCGCCCTTGAAGATCGCCTCGGAGAATTTTCCACCTGACGTGAGGCGGAAGATCTTGGGCATCGGCCAGGGAGGCGAATAGCTCTCGAGACGGGCGATCGCGCGCGGCGACAGAACGAGCATGCCGTGCGCGCCTTCGCCGCCCATCACCTTCTGCCACGACCAGGTGACGACATCGAGCTTCGGCCAGGGAAGATCCATGGCGAAGACGGCAGAGGTGGCGTCACAGATCGCCAGCCCCTCGCGGTCGGCCGAGATCCAGTCGCCGTTTGGCACTTTTGCACCCGAGGTCGTGCCATTCCAGGTGAAGACGACGTCATGCGTCCAGTCGACCTGCCCGAGGTCGGAGATCTGGCCGTACGGCGCCTTGAGCACGCGCGCATCCTTGAGCTTGAGCTGCTTGGCCACATCGGTGACCCAGCCTTCGCCGAAGCTTTCCCAGGTCAGCATGTCGACCGGACGGGCGCCGAGCAGAGACCACAGCGCCATTTCCACGGCGCCGGTGTCCGACGCGGGCACGATGGCGATGCGGTAGTCGGCGGGAATGCCGAGCAGTTCGCGCGTGCGATCGACCGCTTCGACGATCTTCTTCTTTCCGAGCTTCGATCGATGGGAACGGCCCACGGCCGCATCTTTGAGGGCTTCTGGCGTCCATCCGGGACGCTTGGCGCAGGGCCCGGACGAAAAATCGGGACGCGCGGGACGCATAGTCGGCTTCATCATTTACCTCTCCCTTACAGAAGAGCTGCACTCCGGTGGGGGAGCGTGGCCCGCGGCCCGTATAGGGGTGGCCGACGCGGCGGTCAATCCGGGGTGATTGTCGCAGCCCTGCAAAACATGTGAAAAAGGCCCATGGGTGGACAGGATAAGCCGGCCCGACACTGGGCTCGGGCGATCGTCGCGACGGTTGCCGTTCTGGCCGCGTCGGCATTCGCCGCGGAGATCGCCGCTCGCACCCTCTTCGGCCTCGAGACATTGCAGTACCGGCGTCCCTACCAGCCGGTGTTCATCTCGGGCGACTATCACTACCTGATGCCGAACGCGGAGTTGCCGTACGTGCGCGGCGGGCCGGTGGCCCTTGGCTACCGCGAGGGCCTGTTCGGCCTGTTCTACGACGCGGCGACGCCCCCACCCCACTCCTCGACAACGCTGGCGGACTTCCTCTTCTCGCATCGGCATGCGCGTTACAACGCGGCCGAAGTCGATCGCATCACCTGTGCCGAGCCCGACGCCATCCTGGTTCATGTCCTGGGCGGCTCGGTAGCCCAGGGGTTCTCGGCCGACGAGCCGCCCGACACCTGGCATGCCCGGCTCGAGCTGATGCTGCGCGAAAAACTCGGCCGCCACGACGTCTATGTCTTCAACGGCGCCATGGGCGGCTTCGTCTCGTTGCAGGAGCGGCTCGCCTATCATCTTGCCGTGGCCCCGCGGCGCGCCAGCCTGGTGCTGATCGTCAACGGCTACAACGACGTCACCATTCCGGCGAATTCGGCGGTGCGTCCGGGCGATCCCTTCCAGCTCGGCCTGCGGCTCAGCCAGCTCTTCAACGACGGCTTCATCTGGTGGCTCGCCCGCCACAGCGCGATCGCCCACACCATCCTCCAGAACGAATTCAATAAGCATGTCGCGGCGTACCGCCGCCTGCTCAACAAGAACGATGCCGTGTTCGCCAAGCAGGCCGGTGCGATCGCCGACATCTACGTCGAGAACATGAACGAGGTGCTGGGCGCCTGCGAGGGCCGGGGCCAGGCCTGCCTTGTCGGCATCCAGCCCGCCCGTTCCGTCACCGCCGCCTATCTCGGCGTGCAGAGCGACGACATCCTGTCCCAGGAACGGATGGTGCAGCTCTATCGCCTGCTGCTCGACAAGGTCGCGGCCAGTCCCCATCGCGCCAAGTTCGTCGACCTGACGCATGTCTTCGACAAGGGCGAGAAGCTGCAGCACTACGCCGATTCCGTGCATCCCAACTATGCCGGCCAGCAGGTGCTGGCGAAGGCGCTGCTGACGCCGGCGCTGGCGGCGCTGCGTTCCGCAACGGCCGCCCCGGCCGCGCCGGGCCGCTGCTTCCGGAGGGAATGAGCCTCAGCGACGTTGCAGTTCGTGGTAGCCGCCGATAGGCCACGCGTAGAAGACCGGCGAGGCCTGGTAGTTGTCGTGCAGCATCTTGTAGATCGCCGGCGCGCGGTTCGCCGCCGAAAGACCGCTGAGCTGGCTCGCCAATTCCGTGACATCCCAGTCCCAGAAGCTGGACGCCACCACCTGGTATCCGAGGTCGAGCGCCCGATCGATGTCGCGCTTGAGCGCCGCTGCATGCTCCTCGGCCGTCCAGCCGGGATGACGGATGCCGCCGGCGGTGACGGCGATCCACTTGAATTTCGGATGGGCCGACGGCGCGGGTGCCAGCGCCGGAGCCCTATCGGAATCCCAGAGGTCGGAATCCCAGGTGTGGCTCCACAGCGCAAACTGCCATGTCGTAACGGCTTCGAAGCCCCAGTAGAGGAAGACCGTCGAGTCGGGCGGAAACCTGCGCTCGAG
>JAUXST010000172.1 GCA_030679805.1 Reyranella sp.
GCGATCTCGCCCACCACAAGGGCGTGATCGCCAACCCGAACTGCTGCGCGATCATCCTCGCCGCCGCGGTCTGGCCGATCCATGAGGCGGCCGGCATCCGCAAGATCGTGGTCTCGACCTACCAGTCGGCCTCGGGCGCGGGAGCGGCGGCGATGCGCGAGCTGGAAGACCAGGTGCACCAGTACGCCGAGGGCAAGGAAGTGACGCATCAGGTGTTCCCGCACCAGATCGCCTTCAACCTCTTCTCGCACAACACCAAGGTGGCCGAGAACGGCTACAACGAGGAAGAGAACAAGGTGATCGAGGAGATGCGGAAGATGTTCCACATGCCCGATCTCGCCATCGTGCCGACCTGCATCCGCGTGCCGGTGCTGCGCGCCCACGCCGAGGCGATCACGCTCGATCTCGAAAAGCCGCTTTCGCCGGCCGAGGCGCGTGCCATCCTGGCCAGGGCGCCGGGCCTCAAGCTGGTCGACGATCCGGTGGCCAACCACTTCCCGATGCCGCTCGAGGCCAGCGGCGATCTCGACATCCATGTCGGCCGCATCCGCCAGGACCTCTCCAACCCCAACGGGCTGGTGCTGTTCGTGGCGGGCGATCAGCTCCTGAAGGGCGCCGCCTGGAACGCCGTCCAGATCGCCGAGGAACTCGCCAAGCCGAAGGCGATGGCGGCCGAGTAGGACGGCGAACGTCGGCCGCCTCTTGCGACCGGCCCCTTGCGACCGGGGTGATCCCGCGCCACTCTCGCGCCGACCGCTTACGGGTGATCGGATGACGACGGTGGCCGGATGACGACAGCGATCGAAGGCGCGGAACTGACGAAGGTCGGCCCCGGCACGGCCATGGGCCAGTTGATGCGGCACTATTGGCTGCCGGCGCTGCTCTCGTCCGAACTCGAACGCGACGGCCCGCCCACCCGCCTGATGCTGCTTGGCGAGAAGCTGATCGCCTTCCGCGACAGCGAGGGCCGCGTCGGCGTGATGGATCATCGCTGCCCGCACCGCTGCGCCTCGCTGTTCCTCGGCCGCAACGAAGAGAGCGGGCTGCGCTGCATCTATCACGGCTGGAAGTACGACGTCGCCGGC
>JAUXST010000174.1 GCA_030679805.1 Reyranella sp.
GGGAAGTGATGAGGGAGAGTTGATGAGCGCGGATATCGTCCTTCTGGCGCGCGCCGCCGACTACGCCGCCCGGCAGCACATCGCCCAGCGGCGCAAGGGCGAACGCGCCGAACCCTACGTCAACCATCTGACCGAGGTGGCGGCGCTGCTCGCCGAGGCGACCGGCGGCGGCGACGTCACGCTGCTGGCCGGCGGCCTGCTGCACGACACGCTCGAGGACACCGACGCGACCTACGAGGATCTGGAACAGCGCTTCGGTACCGAGGTCGCGGCGCTGGTGGCCGAGGTGACCGACGACAAGTCGCTGCCCAAGGAAGAACGCAAGCGCCTGCAGATCGACAAGACGCCGTTCAAGTCGCGACGGGCGAAGTTGCTCAAGATCGCCGACAAGACCTCGAACCTGCGCAGCATGGTGGCCAGTCCGCCGAAGGGGTGGTCGCCGGAGCGCCTGCGCGACTATGTCGTGTGGGCCGAGCAGGTGGTGCGTTCGTGCCGCGGCCTCAACGCCGCGCTCGATGCGGCGTTCGATACCGCTCACGCCGACGCCAAGCGGCATCTCGGCTGACGGGGGCGACGGGGTGGCGCAGCGCATCGTGGTGCTTGGCGCGGGTTTCGCCGGCCTGTGGAGCGCGATCGGTGCCGCCCGTGCGCTCGACGAACTGGGCATCGGTGCCGACCGGGTCGAGATCGTGGCGATCGACATGACTGCCTGGCACTCGATCCGCGTGCGCAACTACGAAGCCGACCTCGAGGGCACGCGCGTCAGTCTCGACAGCGTGCTCGGGCCCATCGGCGTGCGCCGCCTCGAGGGCGAGGTCACCGGCGTCGACGTCGCCGGCAGGACCGTCGCCTACGCCGCGAACGGCGCGCCTCACTCCATCGCCTACGATCGCCTGGTCTTCGCGCTGGGCAGCCGCCTCGCCCATCCGCCGATCCCGGGCCTCGCCACCCATGCCTTCGATGTCGACACCCACGCGGCGGCAGAGCGGCTGAATGCCCATATTGCGGCCCTCCCGCACCGCGCGTCCTCGCCCGGCCAGTCGACCGTGCTCGTGGTCGGCGGCGGCCCGACCGGCATCGAGGCGGCGACCGAGATACCCGGCAAGCTGCGGGCGGCCGGCATCGCCGCGCCGCGTGTCATCCTGGCCGATCATGCGCCCCGCATCGGCGCCGACATGGGGGCGGGTGCCCTGCCGGTCATCGAGGAAGCGCTCGCCGCGCTCGGCATCGAAGCGCTGGGCGGCGTGTCGGTCGCGGCCGTCGACGCCGAGGGCGCGACGCTGGCAACGGGCGAACGAATCGCCGCCGCGACCGTCGTCTGGTGTGCCGGCATGCAGGCCCATCCGCTCACGGCCCAGTTTCCGGTCGAGCGCGACCGGCTGGGCCGCCTGCCGGTCGAGCCGTCGCTCAAGATCAAGGGGCTCGCCGCCGAGTTCGCCGCGGGCGACGCGGCGTGGTTCCTGGTCGACGGCGTCCATTGCTCGGTGATGTCGTGCCAGCATGGCCGGCCGATGGGCCGCTTCGCCGGCCACAATGTCGTCTGTAACCTGCTGGACCGGCCGATGCTGCCGCTCCGGATCGACTGGTACACCACGATCCTCGACCTCGGCCCTTGGGGTGCGGTCTATACCGAGGGCTGGGACCGCCAGCTCGTGTCGCAGGGAAGTGCTGCCAAGCGCACCAAGGAAATCATCAACCGCGAGCGCATCTATCCGCCGCGCTCGGGGAAGCGTCGGGAAATCCTCGATTCAGCGGGGCCCACGGTGCAGGCGCCGCCGGTCCGATTTGGCTAAGCTCGCCTCGGCCAAGCTCGGCCAGGTTGAGGGAGAAGACCATGTTCTACGATGCCGCCAAGCGCGACCATGGGCTGCCGCAGGATCCGCTGAAGTCACTGATCGTGCCGCGGCCGATCGGCTGGATTTCGACGATGGATGCCCAGGGCCGGGTCAATCTCGCGCCCTACAGTTTCTACAACGGTGTCGGCGAGTTCCCGCCGATGGTCTACTTCTCGACCACCGGCACCTACGGCGACACGGCGACCAAGCACAGTCGCATGAATGCCGAGCAGACCGGCGAGTTCGTGGTCAACATGGTGAGTGCCGACCTCGCGGAGCAGATGAACGTCACCACAGCGATGGTGGCGTTCGGCGTCGACGAGCTGAAGCTCGCCGGTCTTACGTCCGTGCCCTGCACGTTCGTGAAGCCGCCGCGCGTCAAGGAGTCGCCCGTGGCGCTTGAGTGCAAGTACTGGCGCACCATCGAGATGCCGGCCGAGAAGGGCCACGAGCACCAGCGCGGCGCGGTGGTGTTCGGGCAGGTCGTCGGCATCCACATCGACGACCGGATCATCAAGGACGGCCGCATCGACACGCTGGCGTTCAAGCCGGTCGCGCGGCTGGGCTATAGTGAATACACTACCACCGACAACGTCTGGAAAATGCGCCGTCCCGACGATCCGCGCTATCAGTGAGCCGAGGCCTCGAGAGATGTTTTATGACACCGCCCGCCGCGACCACGGCATGGCGCAGGATCCACTGACCGCGCTGGTCGTGCCGCGTCCCATCGGCTGGATCTCGACCCTCGACAGCCAGGGCCGCGTCAACCTGGCGCCCTACAGTTTCTACAACGCCGTCAGCGCCTCGCCGCCGATGGTCTATTTCTCGACCACCGGCACCTACGGCGACAACCCGACCAAGCACTCCAGGCGCAATGCCGAGGAGACGGGCGAGTTCGTGGTCAACATGGTGAGCGCCGACCTCGCCGAGCAGATGAACATCACCACCACGATGGTCGACTACGGCGTCGACGAGATGAAGTTGGCGGGCCTCACGCCCGCGCCGTCGCGCTACGTCAAGCCGCCGCGCGTGGCCCAGTCGCCGATCGCACTCGAGTGCAGGTACTGGAAGACGATCGAGATGCCGATCGAGGCAGGCCGCGAGAAGCAGCAGGCGACGGTGGTGTTCGGCCACGTCGTCGGCATCCATGTCGACGACAGCATCATCAAGGACGGCCGCATCGACACGCTGGCCTTCAAGCCTGTCGCGCGGCTGGGTTATAGCGAATACACAACGACCGAGAACGTCTGGAAGATGCGGCGGCCGGACGACCCCCGTTACCAGTAGGCTTCGCTATCAGTAGGCCCCTCTATCCGTGAGCCGCCACCACCGGTGCCACTGACCGCGCCATTGCCAGCACGCGCTTGTCCGCCATCGCTTCGCCCATCAGCATGAAACCGACCGGCAGTTCGCCGGCGGCGTGGCAGGGCAGGCTGATGCCGCAGCGGTCGAGGAAGTTGCCGACCGTGGTGTTGCGCAGCAGCAGCATGTTCTTCTTGGTGAAGCCTTCGGCGGTCGAAACCTCGTCGAGCGTCGGCGCCACGATGGCGCAGGTCGGCATCGCCACGGCATCGTAGTTCGACGTGATCGCTGAGACGCGGCGGCAGAGGTCGGCGCGCCTGCCCAGCAGCTCGATATAGTCGGCGGCGGTCATCTCCTTGCCGCGCAGGATGCGCGGCGCCACGAACGGGTCATACACATTGCCGCGGCGGGCGATCAGCTCCTTGTGCCAGGCATAGGCCTCGGAGGCGGCGAACCCGCCCTTGGCGTTGATGGCGGGCAGCTCGTTCAGTTGCGGCAGGTCGATGTGATCGATTTTCACGCCCCTGGCTGCCAGTGCCTTCAGTGCCCGCTCGAAGGCCTTGGCGACGACGGAATCGAGATCGTCCATCACGAAGTGCTTCGGGACGGCGAGCCTGAGGCCGGCGAGCGGCATCGGCTCGGGCACGCTGATCGGCTCGGCCGCGAACACCGCATCGACGAGGGCGCAATCCTCGACGGAGTTGGCAAGAGGGCCGATCGAATCGAGCGAGGTCGAGAGCGGCACGACGCCGTCGATCGGCACCCGCCGCGCCGTTGGCTTGAAACCCACGATGCCGCAGACGGCGGCGGGAATGCGCACCGAGCCGCCGGTGTCGGTGCCCAGCGCCACCACGGCCATGCGGTCGGCGACCGAGACGGCGGCGCCCGCCGAGGAGCCGCCGGGCACGCGCTTGCGGTCGGCGGGATTGCCCGGCGTGCCGTAGTGTGGGTTGAAGCCCACGCCCGAGAAGGCGAACTCGCTCATGTTGGTGCTGCCGACGATCACCGCGCCGGCAGCGCGCAAACGGGCGACCACGGGCGCATCGGCCTTGGCCGGCGGCGCATCGTCGAGCGCCGTGGAGCCCGCGAGCGTGGTCTCGCCGGCAACGTCGCAGAGGTTCTTGATCGAGACCGGCAAGCCCGCGAGGGGCGAGGCAACGAGTCCTGCCTTGCGCTGCAGGTCGCTGGCGTCGGCGGCGGCCAGGGCCTGCTTGTGCCAGACCTTTATGAAGGCGCGCTTGCCCTCACCCTTGGCATCGTCGATGCGGGCGAGGGCTTCCTCGGTGAGTTTGCGCGAGGTGGTGCGACCGGCCGCGAGGTCCGCCGCGAGCATCTGAATCGTCGGATTCATTTTGAGCGGTTCTTCACCAGGTCGTCGACGACCATCGGATCGGCGAGTGTGGAAGTGTCGCCGAGGTTGCTGACGTCGTTCTCGGCGATCTTGCGCAGGATGCGGCGCATGATCTTGCCCGAACGCGTCTTGGGCAGGCCGGGTGCCCACTGGATGACATCGGGCGTGGCGATCGGGCCGATCTCCTTGCGCACCCAGGCGACCAGCTCCTTGCGTAGCGCCTCCGACGATTCCTGGCCGGCCTTGAGCGTCACATAGGCGTAGATGCCCTGGCCCTTGATGTCGTGCGGGTAGCCGACCACGGCCGCCTCGGCCACCTTGGTGTTGCCGACCAGTGCGCTCTCGACCTCGGCGGTGCCGATGCGATGGCCAGAGACGTTGATCACGTCGTCGACGCGGCCGGTGATCCAGTAGTAGCCGTCGGCGTCACGGCGAGCGCCGTCGCCGGTGAAGTACATGCCGGGATAGGTCTTGAAGTAGGTGTCGATGAAGCGCTGATGATCGCCATAGACCGTGCGCATCTGGCCCGGCCACGAGCCCACCAGGCAGAGGTTGCCGGAGCAGGCACCCTCGAGCTTCTTGCCCTCGGCGTCGACCATGACCGGCTGCACGCCGAAGAACGGCTGGGTCGCCGAGCCCGGCTTGAGCGGCGTGGCACCTGGCAGCGGCGTGATCAGGATGCCGCCGGTTTCGGTCTGCCACCAGGTGTCGACGATCGGGCAGCGGCTGTCGCCGACCACGCGGTAATACCAGAGCCACGCTTCGGGATTGATCGGCTCGCCGACCGAGCCCAGCAGGCGCAGGCTCTTGCGCGTGGCCTTCTTTACCGGCGCTTCGCCTTCGCGCATCAGGGCGCGGATGGCAGTGGGCGCAGTGTAGAAGATGTTGACCTGGTGCTTGTCGATCACCTGCCAGAAGCGGCTGGAGTCGGGATAGTTGGGCACGCCCTCGAACATCAGGGTCGTGGCGCCGTTGGCGAGCGGGCCGTAAACGATGTAGCTGTGGCCGGTCACCCAACCGTCGTCGGCCGTGCACCAGAACACCTCGCCGTCGTGGTAGTCGAAGACATACTGGTGCGTCATCGAGGCGAACACGATGTAGCCGCCCGTGGTGTGCAGCACGCCCTTGGGCTTTCCGGTCGAACCCGACGTATAGAGGATGAACAGCGGATCCTCGGCGCCCATCGGCTCGGGCTTGCAGTCGGCCGGCACTTTGGCCGCGATCTCGTGCCACCACACGTCGCGTCCGGCGTCCCAGTCCACCTTGCCGCCGGTGTGCTTGACCACCAGCACCTTCTTGACGCCGGGGCTCTTCTTTACCGCCTCGTCGCAGTTGGCTTTGAGGGGGACGTGCTTTCCCGCGCGCAGGCCTTCGTCGGCGGTGATGACGATGTTGCTTTCGCAGTCCTGGATGCGGTTGGCCAGGCTGTCGGGCGAGAAGCCGCCAAACACCACCGAGTGGATGGCGCCGATGCGCGTGCAGGCGAGCATGGCGTAGGCCGCCTCGGGGATCATCGGCAGGTAGATCGTGATGCGATCGCCCTTCTTGGCGCCCAGCTCCTTGAGCGCGTTGGCCATGCGGCAGACTTCGGCGTGCAACTCGCGATAGGTGATCTTCTTGGACTTGGCCGGATCGTCGCCTTCCCAGATGATCGCAGTCTGGTCGGCGCGCTTGGCGAGATGGCGGTCGATGCAGTTGGCCGAGACGTTCAACACGCCGTCGTGGAACCAGCGGATGCGGACGTCCCCGGTGTAGTCGACATCGCGCACGGCGCCGGGGCTAAATGGCTTGATCCAGTCGACGCGCTTGCCGTGCTCGCCCCAGAAGGTGACCGGGTCCTTGGTCGAGGCCTCGTACATCGCCTTGTACTTGGCGCCATCGACATAGGCGCGCTTCGCCCAGTCGGCGCTGACGGCGATCACTTCATCGGCCATGGATTTCCTCCCGCTTGGCTTATTGCCTTGAATTATTGGGGTTTTACCGCGCTCCCGCCTGTTTCGGCAATTCGACTTTGGGCGCGGTCATTCGCCGTGCCAGGTCGTGAAATCCTGGATCGGGGCGCGTTCAGTGATCAGGCAGTTGGGCACCGCATCGGGATCGGCGTGGCCCAGCGCCAGGCCGCAGATCACGATCTGGTCGTCGGGGATCTTGAGTTCGCGGCGCACGACATGCTGGTAGCGGCTGAAGGCCGCCTGCGGACAGGTATGCAGGCCCTTTTCACGCGCCAGCAGCATGAGCTGGTCGAGGAAGATGCCGCAGTCGATCCACTGGCCGCCGCCCATGCGGCGCTCGACGCACAGGATCATGCCGACCGGCGCGTCGAAGAAATCGTAGTTCTTGCGGAACTGCTTCAACATGCCGGCGGCATCGCCGCGCGGCACGCCGAGCAGGGTGTAGAGTTGCTTGCCGACCAGCTTGCGCCGCGCGTCGTAAACCGGTGTGAATTCCTTCGGGTAGACGTCGTATTCGCCGCCCGGACCGTTGTCGCCGTCGTCCATCGCCTTCAGGATCGCCGCCGACAGGCGCTGCCGCGCCTTGCCCATCGTGATGTGAAGTTTCCACGGTTGCAGGTTGCCGTTGGAGGCCGCGCGATTGGCCGTGGTCACGATCCATTCGACGTCGGCCTTCGACACCGGGTCCGGCGTGAAGACGCGCATGGAGCGGCGGGAATTGATGGCTTCGGATACGCGCATGAAAAGTCAGCTCCGATTGAGATGGCGTCGCAGGAAGTCGAACAGCTTACGCCGCGCCATGGCATTTTGCTGCTCGGTGAAGAAATGCGTACCGCTCTGCACGATGAAGCTCTCGACGTCCTTGCCGTGGCTCTTGAGCGCTTCTTCCATGGCCAGCGTCTGCGCCACCGGCACGTTCTCGTCCTGGTCTCCGTGGATCAGCAGCACCGGCGCGTCGATCTGCGCCACCCTCAGGATCGGCGAGCGCACCGGCAGGCCTTCCGGGCCGCAGAGATCGTCGAGGTAGTCGCGGATATAGGGGTTGGCATCGCGCCAACGCGCCAGATCGGTCGGCGAGAAGAACGCGGCGACGGCCTGGATCGGCGGCTTGTGGGCGGCGGCGAGCAACGCCACCTGGCCGCCCATCGAGGCACCGACCAGGGCCAGGCGCTCGCGGTCGACCAGTGGCCGCTTGGTCAGCCAGTCGATGGCCGCCAGCACGTCGAGCGGCTGGCGCAGGCCCTGGTCGCTTTCGCCCTCCGAGCCCAGCCAGCCGCGCAGCGACAGTGCAAGTGCCGCATAGCCATTGGCCGAGGCCGCCCGCGCCAGCCCCACCATTGTGTGGGCGTGGCCGGCGAAGCCATGCAGCAGGATCAGCGCCGGGTAGGGCGGCTGGCCTGCCTGCGGCTTGAAGAAGTAGCCGCCCAGCGTGACGCCGTGGCCGGGCACGCGCACCTGTTCGGCGTCGGCGAGGTCGGGCAGGTCGTCCCAGCGATGCACTACTTCGATCGGCACGCCGTCGGGGTCGCGGAAGCCGACCGAGTAGTAGCCCGGCGCGAAGTAGTCGAGTTCCTTGGGCGGCTGCAGGATCTGGGCGCCGGCGTCGCGCAGCTCGGCATGGACCTGGTCGACCTGGGCGCGGCTTTCGGCCGACACGGCGAGCCACAGCGCGCCCGGGCCGTAGGAGACGCCGTCCTTGGCCTGGCGCATGACGAAATGGTCGTAGCCGCGCGACCACATCACGCGATCGGGGTTCGCCCAGACACGGCGGAAGCCCAGCATCGGCAGCCACAGCCGGTGGAACGCCACCGAGCGCGCAAGGTCACTGACCTCGATCGCGGCGCCGGCAAAGGACGAGCGCGGCCGCATCAGGTCTCGGGCAGGCCGAGCGCCCGCAGCTCATCGCGCCGCAGGGGCTCTTCGCCCGCAAGGAAGAACTCGTCGAGCTGCGGCGGCTTCACCGCGGTGCCGGCCAGCATGGCATGGGCCTGGCCGCGATGGTGGATCTGGTGCTGGAAAAGGTGTTCCAGGATAGACGCCACGGTCGACGGTGGCGGCGTCCTGTTGGGCCGCGGCAGCACGAGGCCCTCGGCGAGCGTCGCCTCTGTCTGGCGCTGGCAGAAGCCGACCAATCGCCGGTCGCTGGCGATCTGGGGGTCATGGAGCGAGGCCGCGTCGGCAAAATCCGGCGGCGGATCGTCGTAGCGCTTGAGCACCGTCGGGTCGCGCTCGAGCGCGTCGATGTAATAGGTATCGACCCAGAGGATGTGGTTCAGGGTCGCGCGCAGCGAGGGGAAAAAGCTCGTGCGCGGCGCGGCGAACTCGGCCGGCGTCAGCGCCTCGCAGGCTCGCAGCAGCCGGTGGTTCGACCAGATGTTGTTGCGGGCCATGGCGACGAAATGGCCGGCAAGCCCCCCTCCTCGAGCGGCCGTCGCCATGGCTCCCTGTTCCTGTCCGCGCTCAGGCCGCTTGCGCCAGATTGCGCAGCACGTAGTGCAGCACGCCACCGTTCTTGAAGTACTCGACCTCCTCGGCGGTATCGATGCGGCACTTGAGGATGATCTTCTCGCTCGTGCCGTCGCGGCGATGGATGGTGAGCGGCACGTCCATGCCGACCTTCAGTCCGCCGTCGATGCCGCCGACGTCGAAGCTCTCGGTCCCGGCGAGGTTCAGCGTCTTGCGCGTCATGCCGTCCTTGAACTGCAGCGGCAGCACGCCCATGCCGACCAGGTTGGAACGGTGAATGCGCTCGAAGGTCTCGCAGACCACGGCCTTCACGCCCAGCAGGTTGACGCCCTTGGCAGCCCAATCGCGCGAGCTGCCGGTGCCGTATTCCTTGCCGGCGATCAGGATCTGGGGCGTGTGCTCCTTCTTGTAGCGCATCGCCACGTCGTAGATCGGTTCGGCCTGGTCGGACTGCCAGTGATGGGTGAAGCCGCCTTCGACGCCTGGCACCATCTCGTTCTTGAGACGGATGTTGGCGAAGGTGCCGCGCATCATGACCTCGTGATTGCCGCGGCGCGTGCCGTACTGGTTGAAGTCCTTCGGCGCCACGCCCTCGGCCTGCAGGTAGGACCCGGCCGGGCTGTCCTTGCGGATCGAGCCGGCGGGCGAGATGTGGTCGGTCGTGATCGAATCGCCGAACTGGCCGAGAGGGCGCGCGCCCGAGATGTTGGTAATCGATCCCGGGGTCTTGCCCATGCCGTCGAAGTACGGCGGGTTGCGCACGTAGGTCGACTTGTCGTCCCAGGCGTAGGTCAGGCTGGGCTTGGTCTTGATGCTGCGCCAGAAGCGGTCGCCCTTGAAGACGTCGGCATAGCGCTTCTTGAACGCCTTGGTGGTGACGAACTTGTCGACGGTCTTGGAGACTTCCATATTCGAGGGCCAGAGGTCCTTGAGATAGACCGGCTTGCCGCCCTTGCCGATGCCGATCGGATCCTTGGTGATGTCGATCTTCATCGAGCCGGCGAGCGCATAGATCACCACCAGCATCGGCGAGGCAAGATAGTTGGCGCGGGTCAGCGGATTGACGCGACCCTCGAAGTTGCGATTGCCCGACAGCACCGAGCAGACCACCAGGTCGCCGTCGCCGATCGCCTTGGTGACGGGATCGGGCAGCGGGCC
>JAUXST010000403.1 GCA_030679805.1 Reyranella sp.
CCAACGGCCAGGGCCACGAGACCGCCTTCGCGCAGATCGCCTCCGAACATCTCGGCCTGCCGATCGGTGCGTTCCGCTATGTCCAGGCCGACACGCGTCAGGTGAAGAGTGGCGCGGGCCACGGCGGCGCGCGCTCGATGCACATGGGCGGTGCTGCGCTGGTGAAGGCGATGGACGCAGCGCTGGCAAAGGCAAGGCGACTCGCGGGGCATCTCCTGCAGGCATCGGGGGATGACCTTGATTATGACAGCGGCCGCTTCACCGTGCGCGGAACTGACCGCGGTATCGATCTCCCAGCGCTGGCACGCAGTGCCCAGGATGCCGCGAACCTGCCTGACGGCATGGCGCCGGGATTGGGCGAGCACGTTCTGAACATCACCGACGTCTTCACCTTCCCGAGCGGCTGTCACGTGGCCGAGGTCGAGATCGACCCTGAGACCGGCGGCTGCCAGCTGCTGCGCTACACCGCCGTCGACGACTATGGCCGCCTGATCAACCCGATGCTGACCGAGGGCCAGGTGCAGGGCGGCGTTACCCAGGGCATCGGCCAGGCGATGCTGGAGCACACGGTGTACGATCCCGAGTCCGGTCAGCTCTTGAGCGGCTCGCTGATGGACTATGCGCTGCCGCGTGCCGACGATCTTCCGTCCTTCGACATCGACCTGATCGAACGGCCGACCGCGGCCAATCCGCTGGGCGTCAAGGGCTCGGGCCAGGCGGGCTGCATCGCCGCGCCACAGACGATCATGGCCGCCATCCTCGACGCGCTGCGGCCGGCCGGCGTCTCGGCACTCGACATGCCGGCGACGCCCGAGCGCATCTGGCGGGCGCTGGCCGCCCGCCTCTAACCGGCCGTGACCGGCGAGAAGTCGACGTACCAGCTCTTGGGGTGCACATAGCCCTTCACCTTGCCCGAGATGGCGTTGGGCCATACGTCGTGCACCACCCAGACGAACACCGCCTCGTCGACCATACGTGTGTTGATCTTGGCCAGTACCTTGTCGAGCGTCGCGGGGTCGGCCGTCGTGCGCGCCTCGGCACAAAGCTTGTCGAATTCGGGATCGTTGATGTAGCCCCAGTTCGAGCCCCTGGGCGGCACCAGCTGGCTGTCGACGAAGCGCATGAAGGCGTTGTGCGGGTCCATGGTGTTCCAGCTCACGTTGATGGCGCCGAACTGGCTGCCCTCCGGCGACTTGGCGCCCTGGCGCATCGTGTTCAGGAGCGCGTTCCAGTCCATCACCTGGAACTCCATGTCGATGCCGATCTCGGCAAACTGCTGCTGGATGAACTCGTTCATGATCAGCGGATACATCTGGCCTGAGCCCGAGGTCGAGATCGCGACCTTGGTCTTGAGCCGCTTCTGCGGGCCGTAGCCCGCCTCGGCCATCAGCTTTTTCGCTTCGGCCAGATCGTACCTGATCTTGAACGAGGGCGTGCCGAACCAGGGATGATCGGCCGGCACGCAGCCGACCGCCGGCGCCGCCAGTCCGCCCAGCAGCTTCACCATCGAGTCGCGGTCGATTGCGAGGTTCATCGCCTTGCGCACGCGGATGTCGGCGGTGGCCTGGCCCGGCAGCAGGTTCAAGGTATAGGGCCACATGTGCGGGATGGCGTTCGTCTCGATCTTGCAGCCGCCGGCCTTGAGCTTGTCGAGCGAATCGGGGGCGGGGGCCTCGATCCAGTCGACACGGCCCGAGAGCAACGCCGCCGTCCGCGTCGAGACGTCGGGGATCGGTAGCAGCACCATGCGCTCGCTCTTGGGGATGCGGTCCTTGTTCCAGTAGTCGGCGTTGCGTTCGAGCTCGGCGCGTTCGCGCGGCGTCCACGCCTTCATCTTCCACGGGCCCGTCCCCGAAGGGGACTTCCTGTAGGCCTGCCAGTCGCGGCCGACCTTCTCGAAGTTGGCGGGACTGGCGATCGGCACGCGGTTCAGCAGCAACGGCATCAGCGTATCGACGCCCTTGGTCTGCAGCTCGACCTTGTAGTCGTCGATCTTGCGATAGGCCACGAGCGGCCACAGCGAGGCGATCAGCACGCTGCGGCCGAGACGATCGAAGGCCGGCGACTTGTCGTTGAGCGCCCGCTCCAGGGTGAAGATCACGGCGTCGGCGTTGAAGGTCGAGCCGTCGTGGAACTTCACACCCTGGCGCAGCTCGAAGATCCATTTCGTCGGGTCGGCCGGATCCTGATACCATTTGGTGGCGAGGCCGGGCACCAGCTTGGCCGGCTCCGTGGCCGAGGAGAGGTCCCAGGCCACCAGCGGGTCGTAGAGCGTGTAGCCCATGAAACGGATGCCCTCGGTGCCCTGGTCGGGTGCGCCGTCGGTGGCCGGGATGTCGGCCAGCGTCATGGCGATGCGCAGGGTCGAGGGCTGTTGCGCGGTGGCCGGGCGGGTGAGGGCCGAGGCGGCCAGGGGAAGGGCGGCACTGGCGAGCAGGGCGGCGCGACGGGTGATCATGCGGAACCTCCGGAGTTCCGATACACGAAGCATGAAGCGCGCCAGCATTTGGGCGGCATGCTTCTTGCTGCCATGATGGCGTCCATGTCCGCTCCCAACACGCTCACCGCCACCGAACTCGCGCACCAGATCGACTCCGGCGGGGTGACGGCCGAAGCCATCGTGCGCGCCCATCTCGATCGCATCGACGCCCGCGACGGCGACGTGCTGGCGTGGTCGCATCTCGCGCGCGACGCTGCCCTCGAACGCGCCAGGGTGCTCGATCGCGGCCCACGCCAGGGGCTGCTGCACGGCATCCCGATGGGCGTGAAGGACATCATCGATTCGGTCGACCAGCCCACGACCTACGGCTCGCCGATCTACAAGAACCATCAGCCGCTCGCCGATGCCGCCACCATCGCGCTGGCCAAGGATGCGGGCGCGATCCTGCTGGGCAAGACGGTGACCACCGAATTCGCCAATCGTTTTCCCGGCCCCACCCGCAACCCGCACAATCCCGCCCATACGCCGGGCGGCTCGTCGTCGGGTTCGGCCGCGGGCGTGGCCGACTTCCAGATCGTGCTCGCCACCGGTACGCAGACCGGCGGCTCGGTGATCCGGCCCGCGGCCTTTTGCGGCGTCGTGGGATACAAGCCGACCTACGGCCACTTTCCGACCGCCGGCATGAAGGCCAACACGGAGTGGCTCGACACGATCGGCGCCTATGCCCGCAGCATCGAGGACATCGCTCTGTTCCGCGCCGCGCTCATGGCGATCCCCTTTACGCCGATCGCCAAACTCGGCGCGCCGCCGCGCATCGCCGTCTGCTTCACCCATCACCGCGACGAGCTCTCGCCCGAGGGCACCAAGGCGGTGAACGATGCGGCCGCGGCCCTCGCCAGGGCGGGCGCGCAAGTGAAGGAGATCGAACTGCCGGCGCCGGTGCGCGACATGACCCAGGGCCAGAAGACCTTGTCGGCCTTCGACGGTCCGCGCGCCCACGCCGACGAGGCGCGACGCTTCCCGCACCTGCTGAGCGAGAGCCTCAAGAAGGACAAGCTCGAGGCCGGATCGAAGATCGACTACGCGACCTGGGTCGCGGCCCGGAAGCTGGGCGACACGGGACGCGCCGCGGTCGATGCGCTGTTCGACGACATCGACGTCATCCTGACGGCGCCGGCCAAGGGCGAGGCGCCGCTCGGGCTGGAACGGACGGGCGATGCCACGTTCAACCTGCTGTGGACCTACCTCTGGATGCCCTGTGTGACGTTGCCCTTCGCCAAGGGACCGATCGGATTGCCGGTGGGCATTCAACTGGTTGGCCGTCAGCATGAGGATGCCCGCCTGCTCGACATTGCCGCCTGGGCAAAGGGAGCGCTGGCATGAAGCCGCTCTCCGCCACCGCAGCGGTCGCCGCCATCGAAGCGGGCACGCTTACCTCCGAGAAGCTCGTGCGCGACTGCCTCGACCGCATCGCCGAGCGCGAGCCCGCCGTGAAGGCCTGGGCCTTCCTCGATCCTGCGCGTGCGATCGCGCAGGCGAAGGCCGTCGATGCGGCCAAGGGCGGGATTCTTCGCGGCATTCCCGTCGGCATAAAAGACATCATCGACACGTACGACATGCCGACCGGCCACAACTCGCCGATCTTCGCTGGGACTGTGCCGTTCGGCGATGCCGCCTGTGTGGCGCTCTGCCGGACGGCCAATGCCGTCATCATGGGCAAGACGGTGACGACCGAGTTCGCCAACCGTCATGCCGGCCCGACCACCAACCCGCACAACGCGGCCCATACACCGGGCGGCTCGTCGTCGGGCTCGGCGGCGGCGGTGGCCGACGGCCAGGTGCCGCTCGCCTTCGGCACGCAGACCGGCGGTTCGGTGATCCGCCCGGCCGCCTACTGCGGCGTGATCGGCTACAAGCCGACGTACGGTGACTTCAACCGCGTCGGCATAAAAATGCAGTGCCACTCGGTCGACACGCTGGGGCTGATGGCGCGTACACTGGACGACATCGCGCTGTTCCGTGGCGCCGTGCTCAAGTTTCCGCCCGTCCCGGTCGACCACAGGACGGGTGCGCCGCGCATCGGCTTTTGCCGCTCGCCGGTCTGGGACAAGGCCCTGCCCGACACCGTGGCGCTGCTGGAACGCACCGCGACGGTGCTCTCGTCCAAGGGCGCCAGCATCGTCGATGTCGCTTTCGCGCCACGTTACGACGACGTCATCGACGATCATGCCGCCATCACCGGCTGGGAGAGCGTGCGCAACTATGCCGACGAGCGGCTGCGCAATCCCGACAAGATGAGTGCGGAGATCAAGGAGGGGCCGATGAAGCGCGGCCTGGCCGTTTCCTTCGAGCGCTATGTCGCGGCGCAACGCAAGGCCGTGGCCTTCCGTGCCCATGTCGATTCCCTGTTCGACAAGGTCGATGTGCTGCTGACGGCGAGCGCGCCCGGCGAGGCGCCCGAAGGCATCGGCTTCACGGGCGATCCCGTGCTCAACTCGATCTGGACGCTGGCCCACACGCCCTGCGTCACGCTGCCGGCGGGCAAGGGCTCGAAGGGCCTGCCGCTCGGCCTCCAGCTGGTCGGCCTGCGCCACGCCGACGACCGTCTGCTCTCCACCGCCGCGTGGGTCGCGGCACATCTCGACTGAGGTCACGTCATGCCCAGGATCAACGGGGAACGTCTGCTGGCCGACCTGCGCCGCATTGCCGATTTCGGCCGCTATGAAACGGGCGTGCACCGGCCGCATCTGTCGCCGCAGGATGTCGAGAGCCGGCGCTGGCTGGCGGCCCGCATGAAGGAGGCCGGGCTGGAGCCGGTGATCGACGGCGTCGGCACCGTGATGGGCAAGAGCCCCAAGAGCGGGCCGCGCCTGCTGATGGGGTCGCATTCCGACACCCAGCCGCGCGGTGGCTGGCTCGACGGCGTGATGGGCGTGATCTACGGCCTCGAAGTGGCCCGCGCGCTCGCCGAGGATCCGGAGACGGCGCACCTCGCGGTCGATGTCGCCTCGTGGGCCGACGAAGAGGGCCATTGGGGCCAGATGGTCGGCAGCAAGTCGTTCATCGGCCGCTTCGGCGACGCGGACATCGACAAGGCGCGCCACCGCGAGGAAGGCACGCCGATGCGTGAGGCGCTGAAGGCCGCCGGTCTCGATAAGGCGCCGCGCCTCGAGTTCGAGGAGGGCCGCTATCGCGCCTATCTCGAGGCGCATATCGAGCAGGGCGGCCTGCTCGAATCGAGCGGCAAGCATATCGGCATCGTGACGGCGATCGTCGGCATCTTCGCCTTCCGCCTTACTTTCAGCGGCATCCAGAACCACGCCGGCACGACGCCGATGCCGATCCGCAAGGATGCGGGCGTGGCCATGATGCGGCTCTACAACGAGGTGATGGACCGCTTTCCCGCGCTGGCCGGTCCGCGCAGCGTGTGGACTGTCGGCAAGATGAGCGTCGAGCCCGGCGCGCCCGCGATCATCCCCGGCAAGGCCGAGATGATCCTGCAGTTCCGCGACGCCGACATCGCCGTGCTGGAGCGCTTTGAGGCCGCCCTCCTGGAGATCGTGGCGGCGCACCAAAAGCGTGGGCCCTGCAAGGTCGAGTGCGTCAACCTTTCCCGCACCATGCCCAGCCTCATGGATGACCGCCTGCTCGATGCCCTTGAGGAGTCGGCGGCCACGCATGCGGCCGGTCAGCATGTGCGCATGCCCTCGGGCGCCGGCCACGACGCGCAGATCCTGGCGTTGAAATTGCCGTCGGCCATGCTGTTCGTGCCCTCGATCGGCGGCATCTCGCACCATTTCACCGAGAACACGGCGGACGACGACATCGTGCTGGGCTGCCAGGTCTTCGCCGACGCGGCGGCGAAGATCCTGAAGGGGAACTGACTCATCGGACCGCGGGGCTCCAGCCCCGCTCATGATTCTGAG
>JAUXST010000190.1 GCA_030679805.1 Reyranella sp.
GTTCATCGGCCACTGGCTCAACCTGTGGGCGGCGTCGAAGCCGCTGGACGTGCGCTTCGAGGTGCTGAACGCCGGCCGCGAGAGCATCAACTCGATCGACATCGAGGCAATCGTTCGCCAGGAGGTCTTGCCGCTCAGGCCCGATCTCGTCGTCTACTACGAGGGCGCCAACCAGTTCGACCTGCGCACCGTGGCGCCCTCGTTGCCCAAGCCCGACCCCTTCGCCCGACCTGCAGCGGCGGCGCCCGAGCCTGTCGTGCTGCGCTGGCTGGGCGAGTTCGCGCTGGTGCGCCGCGTGCGGGCGCTGCTGCGCTCGGCCGACGCGCCGGCGGGCAGTTCTGGGCGTGGTTCTGGGGGCGGCGGCGAATGGCCCAAGCCCGACTACGATCTGATCTGGCCGGCGGGCCTCGACGAGACCGATCCCGACATCGGCCGCGCCGACCTGCCGGTCAATCTCTCCACCATCCTGGGCAATCTCGACGGTATCCGCGCCGCGACCCAGGCCGCGGGAGGCGAACTGGCGCTGGCCTCGTTCGTCTGGCTGGTGAAGGACGGCATGATGCTGAATCCGATCCGTCACAAGGCGATCCTGGAATATCTCAACCGGGGCTACGCGCCGTTCCGCTATCGCGACCTCGAGCGAATGGCCGCCTTCGAGAACCGCGTCTTCGCCAAATACGCGCTTGCGCATCGCCTCGCGTTCCTCGACGTGGCGCGCCTGATGCCGCGCGATCCCGACCTGTTCGTCGACGCGATCCACAACACCCAGACCGGTGTGCGGCTCAAGGCTTGGGTGGTGCTGCAGGAACTGCTGCCGCTGGTCGAGCGGCACCTGGCGAACGGGACCTGGCCCAAGGCCGATCCCGGCGCCGGCATGCCGGCCTGGCATCCGGCCTTCGCGGTGCCGCCGCGGTCGCTCGAGTTCTCCTGCAAGAAGGCCTGATCCGGGCCCACTCAGCTTGGAATTAGGTGATGCCGGCGGCTCCCACACAGGCGCGCCGGCACTCCCACACCAGGATCGGCGGTCGCCCCTGGAACCGACCCTCCCCAAGAATGGGGTCCGTACCCAAGACGACCGCGCGACGGTGGCTTTCTAGATTGCTGCAGACATGCCGCAAAATCACGATTTCTTGAGGTGGGGGACTACTGGAGCTGAATCGACAGCGTGTAAATCGTCGGGCCGGCCTTGGAGTCGACGGCTATCAGGCAAAGGCCCGACTGCGGTACCACGCCCATCCATGCCAAGGGGGCGTCCTTGGCGCCGGCATCGGTGAGGGTCGTGCCGGTGATCGCTGGCACCCCGTCGCTGCCCGGAGCGACCAGGGCGCCGGGGCCATAAACTTGGAACACCGCGAGGTTGCCGGCCGAGGTGAGGGTGACCGCGAGCGCCTGCAGGCTCTGGGCCGAGACGTAATAGAGGTTGCGGCCGCCCGGGCCGAGCTTGCCGGTGACGGCGGCGCCGGCGGGCGGGACCGTGATCGTCGGGATCTCGGGCAGCGGCTGGCCGCTGGCCGGTGGGACGGCGAGCGGCAGCGGGAGGAGGAGGGCGAGCAGCGCCAGAAGGGTTTTCATGACCAGAGCCTGCCCTTCAGTCGAGCCGGATGTCCATGCTGTAGCGCGCCTGGCCGCGCGCGCTGCCGACCTCGAGCAGGTAGATGCCGCGCACCGGCAGGCGGCCACTCCAGCGCGTCGCGATCTCGCCCTCGACGGCGGCGCGTAGCGCCTTGCCCTTGAACTCCAGCGCGCCGTTGGCGTCGCGGTCGACCGTGGTGCCGGGCTCGTAGATCTGGAAGGTCGCGTTGTCGTCGGGCGCGGTGACGGTGACGGTCATGATCTGTCCCGCCGTGGCGGTGAGCGAGTAGAGGTCGTGCTGGCCGCGCATCACGTGCCCGCCGATGGTGCCGCGGCTGGAACCCGAGGCGAAGAAGATCGGCCGCACCTTCGGCACCGGCGCCGCCGCCGGTGCCGGAACAGGGGGCGTCGGATCGGCGGCCTGCGCCGCCATCGGCCACGACAGCAGCAGCACGATCGCCAGGGACAGCAGGCGCCGCATGATCCTGGCCGCTACTCGGCCGTCCGCGTCTCGAAGTCGGCCGGCATGGTGATCTCCAGCACCTCGAAGTCGTCGGAGTGGGCGATCTCCTTGTGCCTGATTCCGGGCGGCTGATAGACGGTCGAGCCCTCCACCAGCTTGTGCTCGCCGTAGCCTTCGTACTCGAAGATCGCCCAGCCCTTCAGCACATAGACGAACTGGAAGGTGAGCGTGTGGGTGTGGCGCGGCGCGTCGGCATGCTTGCCGGGCTTGGCGCGGATCACGTGGGCGCCCACCTGGCCGCCGGTCAACTCTTTCAGGCCAAGCGGCCGGTATTCGAAGAACGGCCGCAACCCGTCGGCCTCGAATGAGTCGGGGCCGAGATGATTGACGATGCCGGGCTTGCCGGTCGGATCTTGGAGGGCCTCTTCGGTGGTCGGAAAGAGATCGGGCACGGGATCCTCCTGGGTCGTATCGTTGCCGACAGCATGCCCGGCTTTGCCGCGCTTTGCGAGGCGGCGCGGCGCCATTCGCATGGCGGGCGGTGGAGATTGTGTCGGCGAGGAGCGCGGACGATGATCGCCCCGCAAAACCCGCGACCGAGAGGCCCCGATGACTCCTGAAGCCAAGAAGACCGCGCTACGCATGATTCCCTACGGCATCTACGTGCTGACCGCCGCCGACGGGAAGGGCGGCATCGCCGCCGCGACCGTGAACTGGGTGACCCAGACCGCCTTCGCCCCGCCGCTGGTCGTGGTCGGCGTGAAGGCCGATTCGGGCGCCTACGCGCTCATCAAGGAGAGCCGGAGCTTTGTGCTCAACATGCTGGGCAAGGACCATAAGGGGCTCGCCTTCACCTTCTTCCGCCCCGCCGACGTCGTCGACGGCAAGATCAGCGGTCAGGCCTTCCGCACCGGCACCACCGGCGCGCCGATCCTGGTCGAGGCGCCGGCCGCCGTGGAGTGCAAGGTGACCGCCATCGTCGAGCAGGGCGACCATCACATCGTGGTGGGCGAGGTGATCGACGCCCATGTGAACAAGCCCCCCACGGGCCGGCCCGACGCCGCCATCCTCGAGATGAAGGAACTGGGCGACAACGTCTTCTACGGCGGCTGAGGGGGCGGTCAGCACCTCCACGACCCGCGGAGGTCCGGCGCCCGGTTTTTGCCGCGCAAGCCCTTGATCCATTGCAGCTTTCACGCTTTTTCCGTGGAGGTCTCGTGCCCGGAAAGTTCGGGCGTCGGCACGGGCTCCTTTTCGGTGGGCTCGGGTGCGGGGGCGGGCTGAGGCGCGCGTGCGGCGATCTCCAGTTTGCGCATCTCCATCTCGTGTTCGCGGATCTCGCGACGTTCGGCGCGGTCCTCCTCGCGCTGCTGCGCCGTATCGGCACGCTGGATCAGGAACATCAACGCGCGGTCCTCGTGGCGCGTGAGTTCGCCCACCTGCTTGCCGCGGAAGAAATAGCGCCGCACCACCTGGAGCTCGCCGGCGCGCAGCGTGAGGTCCTCGGCCTTGCACCGGCTGCGGCTTTCCACGATCTCGATCCAGCGCCGGTTGAAGGCCGGGTATTTGCGGCGCCAGCGCCGGGCCGTCGTCTCGTCGATGCCGGTGCGCGCCGCCGCCTCGGTGACGGAGCGGGAGCGCTCGAAATGATTGAGGAACGAGATGCGCAGCCGCCAGCCGTAACGCCGCGGTTTGGGCGCCATCGCCCGCTGCACCGCCGTCGCCGCCTGCTCGACGCGCTTCGCCCCGGCCTCGCGCGCCTGGGCTTCCACGAACGGCCGCTTCTCCTCCTCGGCCTTCAGGCGCAGATCCTCCAGCGTGTAGGACTGCATGTCGGGCGGCAGGATGGCGTTGGGGCCGTACTGATCTTTCAGCGTGAGCGCGTCGGTGAAGCTCATGGACGGCCCGGCTTGCTGTTGTGGGGCTTGCGAAAAACCCTGGTCCGGACGCTTCGCGCCCTTGCCGTAGAAGAGTTCCCAGTCGGACGGGGCCATGTTTATTCTCCTATCGGTTGGCCTCTAGTGCTGGCATTTTGCCTGCACTTTCATGTCAGATAGGAGTATAGGAATAGTAAACGTATCAGTCAAGAGGGCGAAACTGACCGTACCTGTTGCGGCCCCGGTTGCGATGCGTCCAAATGACGAGCTGAGCCCGTCAGCGGCCCGCCAGCGGAATGAAAAGGAATATGGACGATGACGGCCGCCGCCCGCTTTGCCGACCATGCGCTCGGCACGCGCTTCGCAGACCTGCCGGCCCCCGTGGTCGAACGCGCCAAGGTCTTCGTGCTCGACAGTCTCGGAGTCGGCATCGCCGGCTCTTCGGTCGAAGGTGGAGAGGGACTGCTCCAGGTGGCGTCCGGCTGGGGTGGTGTGCCCGGAGAGATCGCCGTGCCGGTGTGGGGTCGCAGCGCGCGGCTCGCGGCACCCGCCGCCGCCTTCCTCAACGCCTGGCAGATGCACAACCAGGAATACGACTGCCTGCACGAGGGCGCCGTGGTGCATGCCATGGCGGCCGTCCTGCCGACCTCGCTGGCGGCGGCCGAACTGCGCGGCGGCGCGAGCGGCGCCGAGCTGATCGCCGCCCTCGCGGTGGGCGTCGACGTCGCCGCCGGCCTCGGCCTCGCCTCGCGTGCGGGCTTTCGCTTCTTCCGTCCCGGCACCGCCGGCGGCTTCGGCGCGGTGGCGGCGGCCGGCCGGCTGCTCGGCCTCGACCGGGCCGCGCTGGAAGCGGCGTTCGCCTGGCAGCTGGCGCAGGCCAGCGGCACCATGCAGGCACACACGGAGGGCAGCCCGATCCTGCCGGTGCAGATCGCCTTCAATACCCGCGCCGCGCTGCAGTCCTGCGAGATGGCGACGCTCGGCTTCACAGCGGCGCGCGCGGTATTCGAGGGGCCCTATGGTTACCTGCCGCTGTTCGAGGGCACCTACGAACTCGAGCCGGTGCTCGCGGGCCTCGGTCGCCAGTGGCGCATGGCCGAATTCAGCCACAAGCCGTTTCCCGCCGGACGCGCCACCCATGGCGGCATCGAGGGCGTGCGCGTTCTGCGCGCGGAGCACGGCTTTGCTGCCGCCGATGTCACCCGCGTCGAAATCATCGCGCCGCCGCTGATCGTGCGCCTGGTCGGCCGGCCGCCGCGGCCCGACGGAGGCGCCAGCTATGCGCGCCTCTGCATGGCCTACGCCGTCGCCAAGACCCTGCAGCACGGCGCGCTCGACCTGGCGCATTTCCGCGGCGAGGCGCTGGCCGATCCGGAGACCTATGAACTGGCGGCGCGCGTCGAGACGCGCGACGACGGCACGACCGATCCCAATGCGCTGGCGCCGCAGACCGTGGTGGTGCACCTGAACGATGGCCGCGTGCTCCGCTGGCAGGGCGAGACGATGCTCGCCCATCCGGCGCGTCCGCTCACGCGCCAGCAGCACCTCGAAAAATTCCATCGTTGCCTCGCCTTCAGCGCCGAGCCTCTGGCGCCCGGAACGGCCGCACGGTTGGTCGAGGCGGTGGACGGCCTGGAGCAGATGGCGGATGTCCGCCGGTTGGCCGGGCTGGCGGCGAGCCCGAACCGGTAGCGGTGAAGCCGCACTAAGCCGCGAGGGGTGCTGCGTTCTCCGGAGGCACCAGGAGGAAGGGCAGGCGGATGCGGACGGTCGTTCCGGTCTTCGCCGCCGGCGCCGGGACGACCGTGCCGCCGAGCTGGCGCACGAAGATCGCCACGTAGTCGGAGCCGCGCTTCTCCTGGCTCTTCTCCGTGTCGCTGGCCTTGATGCCGATGCCGTTGTCGGCGACGGAAAGCTCGATCTCGTCGCCCACGCGCTCGACGCTGAGTACGATCTTTCCGGTCCCGCCGGGAAAGGCGTGCTTGATGGCGTTGGTCGCCAGCTCGTTGACCAGCAGGCCGAAGGGCACGGCACGCTCGGGGTCGATGTCCAGCCCGTCGGCCTTGACCTCGATGGCGATGTCCGAGCTGTCGCCCAGCAGGCTCGCGGTCATGGTCCTGGCGATTTCCCGCAGATAGTCGCCCACGCCGATGGTCCGGCCGTGGCTCGACTGCGAGATCAGGTCGTAGAGCTGGGCGATGGCGCCGATGCGGGCCTGCATGGCGCGATAGCCCGGCACGCAGGGCGCGGCCGTGAAGTTGACCTCGTAGGCGATCAGCCCGACCACGATCTGCAGGTTGTTCTTGATCCGGTGCGAGATCTCGTTGGCAAGGCTCAGCGCGTCGCGCTCGCGCTGCTTGCGGTCGGTGATGTCCTCGAACACCAGCAGCAGGCGATTGGCATGGTTGCCGGGCTGGGAGATCTTGCGTGCATTGAGGTTGAAGACGCGCCGGCCGAGGCCGGGGAAATTGTCCTCGATCTCGAAGCTCTCGAACGGCTTGTTCTCCGGCAGCACCTTTTCCATCAAATGGCGCAGCGCCGGCACGTCCCACTGGTGCTGGCCGAGATCGGCCACGCGCCGGCCGCGTGTCTGCGCCTCGGTGATACCGAACATCGTCAGGAACGCCTTGCTGGCGGTCACGATCGTCATGTCGCCTTCGAGCACCACCAGCGGATCGCGGATCGTGTCGACGATGCTTTGGGTCAGCCGCCAGACCGCCTTGCTCTCGGCCCGGGCGGCGCGTTCCTCGCTCACATCCTCGATGGCGAGCAGGATGGAACCGTCATGGGCGCCGGGGCTGAAGATCTTGCGCGCATTGACCAGCATGGTGCGCCGGCCGATCGTCGGGAAATCGTGCTCGACCTCGAAGCCTTCGACCGAGGCGCGATGGGGGATCACGCTTTCGAGCAGGGTGCGCAGCGCCGGGATGTCCCACTGCCGGTTGCCCAGGTCGTAGATCTGGCTGCCCTCGGTCTCGCCCGGGCTGGTGCGGAAGGTCTGGTAGAAGGCGCGGTTGGCCGAGGTGATGTTGAGATTCCGGTCGAGGATGATCAGCGCGCTCGGGATGGTTTCGACGATCTCGCTGGCGGCGATCTCGGACACGGACTTTTCCGCGGAAGTATCAGCCGGCATCGAAGTCGGTCCCTCTGGGGTGCGGGGCGGAAAGGATCACGCGGCCAACAGGCCGTGCATGGAATCGCGGAGCTGCTCGTCCGAATAGGGCTTGGGCAGGAAGTGGGCGCTCTCGACGAACAGGGATTTCATCTGCTCGGTCGCCCGGTTGCCGGTCGTGTAGAGCACCTTGAGGTCGGGCCGTAGCGCCAGGGCCTGCTGCGCCAGCGTGCAGCCGCCGAGCGGCGCCGTTTTCAGGTAGATATCGGTGAAAAGCGCATCGATGCGCTGCGGCGAGCGCAGGAGGGCCAGCGCCTCGCCGACGTCGCCCGCCGACAGCGTCTCATAGCCTTCGCCGTGCAGGGTCATTTCCGCCACCAAGCGGACCAGCATTTCGTCCTCAACTACAAGGATCACGCGCATCACCACTCTTTTTCCAATTCTTCTTCTCCCCGGCACAGAGGTAAACGCCGCCCGGCATAAATGTTCCCTCCGTCGGCAACTTTATTTCACAGGATATCAATGTGCTGATTTCCTCCTGATATCAAGGGCTTGGGGCCGGGCGACGACGGGCAGGACGAGCGATCGCGACGTGACCCGTGCCGTTGAAGGCCGCGCCCGTGCCCGGTAGCGTACGAAACCAAGCAATCGCGGCGAAAGGAAAAGCAGCCTCATGGCGACGGCTTCCGGCAATTCGGAAGGCACGCACAAGTCCGTCATGCCGGTGGTGGCTTACGGGGTAGTGCTGGCGTTGCTGGTGGTCGCCGGTGTCGTCGTGTTCGTCGCCGGCAGCGGCGGCGGCGGGAAGGCGGGCGCGCCTGCAGGCGATACATCGTCCCGGTCGACGGCCGCTGCCGCCGCCGACATCGAGGCGGCGCGCACCGCCCGGGCCCTGAAACTGCCGCCGCGGCCCGCTTCATCCGTAGGGGCGCCACCAGAGAAGGCCGCGCCCGAGAAGACCGAAACCGAGGCCGCCGCCGCGTCGGCAAAGCCGGAGCCCAATCCCGCGTCGTCCTCTTCATCGTCACAGGCCGAGCCCGAGAAGAATCCCGAGCCGCTCAAGATCGAGACGGCGAAGGCCGAGCCGGGCAAGATGGCCTGCAAGGTCGACCTCACCCGCTGGCCCACCGACAAATCGGACCAGGCCCAGGCCGTGCAGATGCTGCTGCGCGACCTCGGCTACTATCGCGGCACGACCAACGGCACCGTGGGGCCGCAGACGCGCACGGCGATCCGCGAATTCCAGGCCGCGGCGGGCGAGGGCGAGACCGGCGAGATCGGCGAGGCGCTGTTCGAGGCACTGAAGAAAAAATGCGCGGCGTCGCCGTGACGGGTCAGGACATGTCGCGCGCGCGCCAGGAGATTGTCGTATGAAACGCCGGACCTTCAGCGGCCTCGTCGCCGGGGCGGCCCTGTTGCCTCGGCAGGGCAATGCCAAAAGTGAGGTCCGCTGGCTTCGCCTGGGCATCCTGCGGCCCGACTCGTTCTTCTCCAACAAGTCCTTGATCCTTGCCCTCCAGCAGCTGGGCTACGCCGAGGGCCAGACCCTCATTCTCAACGAGCAGTTCGCCGAGCAGGGCCCGTCATCTCTTCCCGAACTCGCGCGCGGCGTGGCGGAGCTCAAGCCCGATGTCATTCTGACCATCGGCGCTGCGGCAACGCACGCGGTGCTGCGTTCCACGGTGATCATCCCGATCGTCTTCCTCGGCAGCTTCGATCCGGTCTCGGCGGGATTCGTGGCGAGTCTGGCCCGGCCCAGCCGTAGCGCTACCGGCTTCCTGATCGCCTCGGAGGGCACCTTCGCGGCCCGGAAGCTGGCCTTTCTCAAGGAAGCCGTGCCGACCGCGAAGCGCATCGCCGTTCTGCTGCCCGACGACCCCGATGCCCGGCGCCCGCTCGAGGAAGTCCAGGCCGCTGCGTCGGAACTCGGCGTCGAGCTGGTGGCCGTGGAAGGTCGCGGCGGGACTTACGAAGAAGCCTTTGCAAGGATCGCCGCCGCACAGGCCGAGGCGCTGCTCGTCGGTGCGCACCCCTCCTTCGTGCGCGACCGGAAGCCCATCATCGAGCTGTGCGCCAGGTATCGGTTGCCGGCGATCTACGAGTGGGCCGACCAAGTGCGGGATGGCGGGCTGATGGCCTATGGGCCCAATCTCGACAAGCTCTATGCCCGCGTTGCCCTCTATATCGACCGCATCCTGAAGGGGGAAAAACCGGGAGATCTGCCGGTCGAGCAGGCTACCTCGCTCGACCTTGCGCTCAATCTGGGAACGGCCCGAACGATGGGCCTGGCCTTTCCCCCGACGCTGCTGTCTCGCGCCGACCAACTCGTCGAGTAGGTGGATTATGTCGCGCCCGCCCGTCGTGCCGCTCGTCGTGCCGGCCAGCGGGCCTTCGCTCGCACACGATAGCGACGCGCTCGCGGCCGACTACGAGCGGATGAGCGCCTCGCGACAGTTCGAAACGGGCAAGCGGCTGGCCGCCGACCTCGCCATCGCGCCGGGCGAGCGCGTGGCCGATGTCGGCTGCGGCACAGGCTTGCTGGCGGAGTACATCGCGGACCTCGTTGGTCCCGCGGGCCATGTGCTGGGCATCGATCCGCTGCCGCTGCGCATCGAGGTGGCGCAGGCGCGGGTGAAGAAAGAGGGCGCGCGCGCCAACCTCGCCTTCGAGGTGGGCGACGCCAACGACCTCGGCGCACTGCCGGCGGCGGGCTTCGACGTGGTGATCTTGAATGCCGTGTTCCACTGGCTGCCCGACAAGCCGCGCGCGTTGGGCCAGTTCGCGCGCGTGCTGCGGCGCGGCGGCCGGATCGGCATCGGCACGCGCCCGCCCAATGCCGCCGGCGACGCGCGTCATCCGGTCTACGAGGCGATGGCGCGGGCGATGGTCGAGCCGCCGTTCGGCCGCTATCCGCGACCGCGCGGCAGCTTCGTCTCCCAGGTCGATGCCGACGAGATGCGCGCGCTGCTCGAGGCGGCGGGTTTCACGCCGACGCTGATCGAGGTGCGCCCCAGCGTGCAGGTGCATGCCACGCCCGAGGCGGCGGTGCGCTTCTCCGAGGCGAGTTCGTTCGGCAACCTGCTGGGCCACCTGCCGCCCGACCTCAGGCCCGCGGCGCGCGAAGCGATGGCGAAAAAACTGGCGGCGCTCATGACGCCGCAGGGTATCGTCCAGCAGGGGTGGCGGTTGGTGGCGGTGGCGGTGCGGCGCTAGGCGGTGTGGGCGCTCGCACGCAACCGGCCACGTGCGCAACGCCATTCAGTTTCCGGATTGTGGGTGGTGGAGAAAGCCCATGAATTCGCAGATAGCAGATATTCCTCCAGGCGCTCGCCAGTTCAATAACCTGCCCACGAAGGTGGTAAAGCTCTTCTACCAATTTGGGCGCCATGCTGGGAGCACCGAAGGCCTCGGCGATCTCCTTGGTGCCGACGATCTTACCGATCATGTCGGCGGCGCGGGCGACCACCGCCGGCGGTGTCGCTGACGGAGCAAACAGCCCGAACCATTCCATCACCGCGATGTCCTTCACGTCCTGCTCGGCGAAGGTCGGTGCGTCAGGATAGAAGGGCGGAGGTGTGGCACCGCTAGTGACCAGCACGCGGATCTTGTTGTCCTGGGTGGGGGAGCAACGAGCCGTCCGGCAGCATGAGTGCGGCGAGGACGACAAGATCTGCGTCACCGACCCGGGTCAACGGTGTCGATTCGTCTCAACGACGTGGCCTTGGTCTCCCCTCCGCGCGGACATATGATCAACCGTCGAGGGGGAAGCTGGTTCGTGACAGGAGAGTCGCGCCATGGATGACGTTGGCAAGCGGGTTAGAGAGATCGTTGCCAGGCTGCTGAACATCGATCCGGCGCGGGTCACGGAGGCGGCGCGCTTTGTCGAGGATCTCCACGCCACCAGCCTCGACGTCGTCGAAATCATCATGGCGCTCGAGGAAAAGTTCTCGGTCGAAATATCCGACACCGACGCCGAAGGCATCCACACCGTGGGCGACGTCGCGGCCCTCATCGTGCGCCTCCTCGCCCGCAAGACCGCCTGACCTTGCCGCTCCCGTCCCGGCGGCCTCTGTCGGGAAAGGCTCCCAACATCGCCGGGCGACGGGCCCGATCGCCGCCCATCCGGTCCGGCAAAATGCGCCGGCGCCTTGATCTACATCTAATTGCCTGCCGGCCGGCAAGTTATCAGTGCATGTTTGCCAGAGTCCCGGCGCCCGATGGCGCCGCGCGCCACTGCCGGAGTCCGAGTTGAGCCCCCTCCTGACCGCCGTCGTCTCCTTCGTGCTGATGCTGCTGGGCTGCGTTGCGGCCGTGCATGTGCGTCGGGTCCTGCCCGACCGCCACTTCAGCGAGGACGCCCGGGACATCGTGAGGCTGGGCGCGGGGCTCATGGCCACGATCTCGGCGCTGGTTCTCAGCCTGCTCATCAGCTCGGCCAGCAACGCCTACGAAGCCCAGCGCCGGGAGGTCCGCGAGATCGCGGCGAACGTCGTCCTGCTCGATGCGCTGCTCACCGAGTACGGTCCCGCGACCCGGCCCATCCGCGAGGGCCAGCGCGCCGCCGTGGACACGCTGGTGAACAACATCTGGCGGACGGCTCCGGGCGGCGGCGACCCCGAGCGCGGCTTCATGCCGGCGGCGATCGCCCACAACCTCCACGAGGCCATCCGGGCGCTGAAGCCCGAGACCGAGACGCAGCGCGAACTCAGGACGCAGGCGATCCAGGTTGCCGTCGATACCGCCCGGGCGCGCTACATGCTCTACGAAGGATCCGACAGCCGGTTGCCGACCCCGTTCGTGTTCATCGTCATCGGCTGGCTGGCCACGCTGTTCATGAGCTTCTGCCTGTTCTCGCAGCCCAACCGGATCGCCGTCGTGGCGCTCGTCGTGCTGGCGATGTCGACCGCGTCCGCCCTCTTTCTCCTGCTGGAACTCAGCGATCCCTTCGGCGGCCTGCTCAGCATCCCGGATCGCCCGTTGCGCCATGCGCTGCCGCCGCTCGATGGCTGACCCGGTTTCTCCGCCCATGGATGGCAGGTCCGCCGCCACCATCGTGCTCGAAGGGCGGATCACGGCGTATACGGCCGCGCCGATCTGGCGCGCCGCCCGGCAAACCCTGGCACGCAACTCGGAACGGCCGGTCGTCGTCGACGCTTCGCGGCTCGTGTTCATCGACGATGTCGGCATCGCGCTGCTGTTCGATCTCACACGGTTGCAGCGTCCCGGCGCTCCGGTCGAGATCCGCGGGCTCGCGGCCAAGTTCGCTGCGCTGGTTGCGGCCTACGACCCCAAGGATCTGGCCCGGGTCCCGCGAGGCAAGGCGCAGGCCGGCGTCCTCGAGAGCATCGGACGCACCACGGCGCAGCACGTCGCCTACGCCCGCCGTATGCTCGATTTTGCTGGCGACTGCGGCGCAGCACTCGGCCTCGCCTTCCGACGCCGCGGCGTCATCCGCTGGGGCGAGGTGCTCGGCGTCGCCACCGAGGCGGGCGCCAATGCGGTTCCCATCGTGCTCCTGGTCGGCTTCCTGATGGGCGTGATCATCGCTTTCGAGATCGGGCTCGTCGCGCAGCAGTTCGGGGCGGTGATCTTCGTCGTGAACGGGGTGGGAGTGGCCATGCTGCGTGAACTCGGTCCCCTGATGACGGCGATCGTCTTCTCCGGCCGGACCGGCGCGGCCTTCGCCGCCCAGATCGGCACGCAGAAGGTGAACGAGGAGGTGAACGCGATCTCGACCTTCGGCCTCGACCCGATCCGCTTCCTGGTCCTGCCGCGCCTCATCGCCGCCGCCGTCGTCGTCCCGCTGCTTTCGGTCTTCGCCGATGTGGTCGGCCTGTTCGGCGGGGCGCTGGTGATGGCCACGTTCGATGTCGGTTTCCTGCAATTCTACAGCCAGCTGCTGGGCGCGGTGACGGCCGGCGACTTCGTGGTCGGCATCGCCAAGGCCGCCGTCTTCGGCCTCGTGATCGCGGCCATCGGCTGCGAGCGCGGGCTGACGACCGGCGCCGGCGCGACCTCGGTCGGGCTGTCGGCGACCAGCGCCGTCGTCACCAGCATCGTCATGATCGTGGTCATCGACGGCATCTTCACCGTGCTTCTGAGCTGAAGGGCCCGCCATGTCGTCGCCCGATCCATCCCCGCCGCCCCCGACGAACCCGACGGATGCCGGTCGAGGTGCCGCGATCAGCGTCCGCGGCCTGCGTATGGGCTACGGCGAGCGCATCCTGCTCGACAAGGCTTCGTTCGATGTCCAGCGCGGCGAGATCCTGGTCATTCTCGGCGGCTCCGGCTGCGGCAAGTCCAGCCTGATGAAGAATATCATCGGGCTTTACCCGCCGATGGCGGGAGACGTGCTGATCGCCGGGCGCAGCATCGTCGCGGCGTCGCCGGCCGAACGGGCGAGCCTGCAGCGCAGCCTGGGCGTGATGTATCAGAGCGGCGCCCTGTTCGGCTCGTTGACAGTCCTGGAAAACGTCCGCTTCCCCCTCGACCAGTTCACCGACCTGGGGCTGGACGAGAAGAACCTGACGGCGCGCCTGCTTCTGCGCCAGGTCGAGATGGCCGATGCCGAGTCCCTGATGCCGGGCGAGCTGTCCGGCGGCATGCTCAAGCGCGCCGGCATCGCCCGCGCCATGGCCCTCGGTTGCGACCTCCTCCTGCTCGACGAGCCCTCGGCCGGCCTCGACCCGATCACCGCCGCCAACCTCGACCGGACGATCCTGACGCTGCGCGATACGCTGGGCTTCACCTTCGTAGTCGTGACCCACGAGCTGCAGAGCATCTTCGCGATCGCGGACCGGGCGATCATGCTCGATCAGGTGTCACGCAGCATCATCGCGGAGGGCCGGCCGGCCGCCCTCAGGGACACCAGCGCCGATCCCCGCGTCCGGCAGTTCTTCAATCGCCAGCCGACGGCGGTCGCTCACCGGGCGGGCACTCACCGGGCAGGACCCTAGGTCATGTCAGATCAAAAGAACTACGGTCGCCTCGGCTTGTTCGTGCTCGTCGCTGTGGCGACGCTTTTCGGCATCCTGTTCATCCTCGGCGGACGTTCGCTGTTCCAGCCGACCTACGAATTCGAAACCTACTTCAACGAATCGGTCGCCGGGCTCGACCTCGGGGCACCGGTCCGCTTTCGCGGCGTCCCTCTCGGCCAGGTCTCGGACATCGCGCTCTCGACGACCGAATACGAGTACGGCGTCCCCATCGACAAGCGGCGCAACTACATCGTCGTCCGCGCCAAGGTGTCCCTCGAACGCTACCGCATCGAGCGGCTGGCGCACGACGCTTCGGCCATGATCAAGGCCGGCCTGCGTGCCCAGACCCAGCTCGCCGGCATCACCGGCCAGCAATATCTGGGGCTCGATATGTTCGACGCGGCCAAGTATCCGCCGCTGCCGTTCGACTGGGCCCCGAAGTACACCTACGTCCCGTCCGCTCCCAGCCTGACGAGCGCGATCATTGCCAACGTCCAGACCTTCCTCTCCCAGCTCGACAAGGCGAATATCCAGACGCTGGCCGCCGACATCGACGCGCTGGCGGTGACGCTCAATCGCAAGGCGTCCGAGCTGCCCGTCGCCGAGCTGTCGGCGGAGCTGTCGTCGGTCCTGAAGGAGGCGCGGCAAGCGCTCGGGCACATCGACGGCGTCGTGACGCGGCCGGAAATCGACACGCTGCTGCGCAACCTGGCCGACGCATCCGGCCATCTCGATGGCCTGCTCGCCAATCCGGGCCTGAAGCAGTCGGTCGACAACGTGGCGGATGTCACCGACCGGCTGCGCAAGTTCGCGGCCAGCGGCGAACTCGACCGGACGGTCCGCCGCATCGACGAGGCCGCCGCGCGGATCAACGGCCTGATTCGCGACAACCAGTACGACGTCCGGGTGATCGTCCAGGACCTCCGCACCACCGCGGACAATCTGCGCACGCTGTCCGACAACCTCAAACGCAACCCCGCCGGCATGCTTCTCGGCGGCCCGCCGGAACGAATCCAGCTTCCCGGAAAGACGCCATGAGCCACCGGAATCCCGTTCTCGCCCTCGGTCTCGCCCTTCTGCTGGCGGCCTGCTCGATCGGCAAGCCGATCCCCCAGGCAACGACCTATGTCGTCGAAGCGCCGCCGCCCGCCGCGAGGCTGTCGGGGGCAGGCGCCTACCGCAGCGAAATCGCCCGCATGGGCAATGTTCGCGTCGCCGCGGCCTTCTCCGGCAATTCCCTCGTCTATCGCCGGGACGACGTGACCTACCAGTCCGATCCATACGAGGCCTTCATTGCCGATCCCTCCGCCATGCTGGGCAACCAGATCGCGGCCTGGCTCGATCGCGCCGGGCCGTTCAAGGCCGTCGTCCAGCCCGGCAACGCGCAGACGACACGCTATGTGCTGGAAGCGACGGTCACTGAACTGTATGGCGACTTCCGTCCGGGCCGGGCGCCGGCGGCGGTGCTGGCCATCCAGTTCGCCCTGGTCGACGCGACGGCGATCCGCACCACGACGGTCTTCGAGCGCACGATCTCGCGCCGCGCAACGCTCGACAAGGCCACTCCCGATGCGCTCGTCCGCGGCTACGGCAGCGCCCTGTCGGGGATCCTGTCCGAACTCGTCGGCGACCTTTCCGGTGCCGGATTAAGATAGTCACTCCAGTGGCTTGAATCCCGTGGAGCGGATGATCGGGCCCCAGATCGCAGCCTCGGTCTTGATCAGGGCGGTGAGCGCGGCCGGGCTGCTGGATTTCGGCAGCATGCCGAATTTGGCGAAGGCCTCGGTCATCGGCTTGGTGCCGAGCACCTTGGCGATCGCTTCCGAGGCGCGGGCGATCACCGTCGGCGGCGTCGCGGCCGGGGCAAACAGGCCGAACCACTCCGTCACCACGATGTCCTTCACGCCCTGCTCGGCGAAGGTCGGCACGTTGGGGTAGAAGGGCGAACGTGCGGTGCCGCTGGTTGCCAGTACGCGGATCTTGTTGTCCTGGGCGTAGGCGAGGAACGAGCCGTCCGGCAGCATGAGCGCCGCAAGCTGGCCCGCCAGCATGTCGGCGAGCGCCGGCGCGCCGCCGCGGTAGGGCACGGCCTGGATCGGCGCGCCCAGCGCCTTGGCCAGCACCAAGGTGAGAAAGTGGGGGAAGGAGCCTTCGCCCGGGTTGCCGCAACTGGCCTTGCCGGGATTGGCTTTGCACCAGGCGCCGAACTGGGCCAGCGTCTTCACCTCCGCCGGCACCATGGGGCCCACGGCAAGGCCGTGCACGAAGGTAGCGGCGAGGCTCACCGGCGCGAGATCGGTCGTCGGATTGTAGGAGAGGTTGCGGTAGATGTCGGCATAGACGGTGACCGTCGAGGCCGGCGTCAGCAAGAGCGTGCGGCCGTCCGGCGGCGACGTCTTGAGCGCATCGATGGCGATGCGCCCGGCGGCACCGGGCCGGTTGTCGACGATGGCGCTGCGGGCATAGGCCGGCGCCAGTTTGTCGGCGATCTGCCGGCTCACCACGTCGGCGCTGCCGCCGGCCGGAAAGCCGACGATGATCTTGAGCGAATCGAGCGGCTCCTGGGCCCGCGCAATCGTGGGTGCCGCCAAAGTGGCGCCTGCGGCCCCGAGCGCCTGCAAGGCGCGCCGCCGCCTGATGGTCATGGTCATGATGCTTCTCCCGCCGAGCGTTTCCGAGCGGTCTTGTGCCGCTTCATGGCCAAACTCTGAGGTTGGATGACGGGCTTGGCAAGGTGGGTTGATGTGCATCAAGGCGGCGAGGCCGCCGGCGGCGCCATTATTATCAAGGAGCAGCGGATTCGTCCGAGGGGGGAGACAATGCTTCACACAATCTGCCTGACACTGGTGCTCATGGCGGCACTGGCCGAGATGACCGCACTTCGCCAATGGCACCAGCAATATGTGCCGGCGGGCATCCAGCAGGCTGCGGGCGGCACGGACTTTCCGTTCATTCACCGGCGCGTCAACTAGCCCGTCCTGACTTTTGGGGCGGTGCCGGGACGCGATTCCCGGCGCTCTGCGTGTCTTCCTTTCGCCATATCGCCGCTATACAATGCATCGCTTTCCCGCTGTTCGAGGCTTGGAAAGCATATGGCTCACATCAGACTGAATACCCACCCCTCGCAGGGCGGCGTGCAGGCGCCGCCAGTGGTGTGGGGTGCGCGCGACCCGGCCGTCCGCGGGCCGGTCGTGGGCACGGTGGCCGATCCGACCAAGCGCAACGCCATCGGCGTGCATTCCGGCAGCTACGGCATCTACCGCGCGCTCGCCATCGCCGCACACGAACTCAAGGCCGATCACCGGCCCGATTTCACGGACACGTCTCCGGCCGAACTGATCGGCCCGTTCGAGGCGTGGTTCGACCCCAGGAAGATCGTGTCGCTCGATCCCTGGGGCCATCTGGTGGCCTCGGTGTTCGCCGACAAATTGAAATCGGGCTGGGACATCCGCCCGACCATCGCGGTCACCAAGGCGCACATCACCATGCCGGAGATCAAGGACGCCATCGAGGCGGGCCGTCTCAAGCCGGATGGCGACATCCTCAAGGCCAACGGCGAGGTGCGCGTCACCAAGGCCGCGGTCGAGCCGGTGTGGTGGCTGCCCGGCATCGCCGAACGCTTCGGCGTGCCTGAGTTCGATCTGCGCCGAACGCTCTTCGAGCAGACCGGCGGCATGTACACCGAGCTGGTGACGCGTCCCGATCTGGAACTGTTCCTGCCGCCGATCGGCGGCGCCACGATCTATTTCTTCGGCGACATGGAAAAGATCGGCAAGCCCGAGACCAGGATCGCCTGCCGCCTCCACGACGAGTGCAACGGCTCCGACGTCTTCAGCTCCGACATCTGCACCTGCCGGCCCTATCTCGCGCACGGCATCGAGATCTGCATAGAAATGGCGCAGCAGGGCGGGCTGGGCGTTGTGATCTACAATCGCAAGGAGGGCCGCGCGCTTGGCGAGGTCACCAAGTTCCTGGTCTACAACGCGCGCAAGCGCCAGCCCGGCGGCGATTCGGCGGCGCAGTACTTCAACCGCACAGAATGCGTGGCGGGCGTGCAGGACATGCGCTTCCAGGAGTTGATGCCTGATCTGTTCCATTGGCTCGGCATCTCGCGCATCGACCGCTTCGCCTCCATGAGCAACCTGAAATCGGACGCGCTGCGCGAGCAGGGCATCGAGATCGTCGAGCAGGTGGCGATTCCCGACGAGCTGATCCCGGCCGACGCCCAGGTCGAGATGGATGCCAAGAAGGCCGCCGGCTATTTCAGCGCCACCAAGCCCGGCTCCAACGAACTCGCGCGGCCCAAGGGACGCAAGCTCGATGAGTAGGTCGAGACGGACCACGGGCCTCCAGGCCCGCATC